>NZ_JAPDBE010000011.1:0-117287 GCF_027705025.1 Aeromonas sp. D3
TTTGGCGACTAATGAGATCGCACAAACTGGACTGAGTTCCCTTCCCCCAGTGATCTACTATTCGAAACAGCTATTTAGTTTGTCGTTGTGCCACCCAGAATGCAGTGCTTATGGGCTCATGGATCGCAACAAACCATTGATCATGTCTTGCTGGGCATGACCCAGTGCTGGAAATAGTGGCAGCGTTATAGCGCCGCTATAGAACTGTTCTGCATGGGGTTGGGGGGACGGCGCCCACCTTTGATACCAAGGCTGATGGGAGATCGGCATATAGTGCACGTTGGCGCCGATGCCTTGGGCCCGCAATTGTTCAAAGAGACGGGGACGCTTCTTAGGAGCCACGTGGTAAACATAGAGATGAAAGGCGCTGCGCCGTTCTGGGCTGAAGTAACGGGGTAAGAGTTCAGGGGCCAGCGCTTCAAAGTAACGACGGGCAATCTCACTGCGCTTGGCGATCCAGGGGTCAAGATTGCTCATCTGGCTCAGCCCTAATGCCGCCTGGATATCTGTCATCCGGTAATTGAAACCCAGCATCTGTTGCTCGTAGTACCAGGGGCCGTCCGGTTCGTTGATGAAATCTTCCGGTTCGCGGGTGATACCGTGGCTGCGCAGCATGCGCATGTTTTTGGCCAATGCTGGGTCATTGGTCATGGCCATGCCGCCTTCACCCGTGGTGATGATCTTCACCGGATGGAAGCTGAAGACTGTGATGTCGCTGTAGCGGCCATTGCCGGTCGGTTCGCCGTGATAGCGGGCGCCGAGGGCGTGGCAGGCATCTTCTATGATGCGAAACCCGTACTCCTGGCCCAGGCGGTGGATCTCTTTCATATCGCAGGGCAAGCCCGCGAAGTGCACCGGAATCACTACCTTGGGCAGGCGTCCTTGCGCCTTGGCGACAATCAGTTTGCGCTCCAGCTCCAGTGCGCACATGTTGCCGGTATCCGGCTCTATGTCGACGAAGTCAACCTGAGCGCCACAATAAAGTGCGCAGTTCGCCGAGGCTACAAAGCTGATGGGGGAGGTCCAGACCCAGTCCCCCTGGCCAACACCCAGAGCCATACAAGCGATGTGCAGAGCGGCCGTGCCCGAGTTCACGGCGACGCCGAAGCGTGCGCCACAGTAATCGGCGACTGCTTGCTCGAAACGAGGAACGACCGGGCCCTGTGTCAGAAAGTCCGACCTCAGTACTTCGACCACGGCTTCGATATCCGCCTCGCTGATCGATTGTCTGCCGTACGGGATCATTCCATTACCACCTTGTCATTCAACTCTTTTAGCTGGGCTACCGTCAGGAAGTCGCTGTTGTTGCGGGAGTTATATTCGAAACCCTGTTCGACCATGAGACCCTTCTCGCCCACAGCTGTGACTGAGAAGTCATTGTTGCGATTATTGAAATTGATAGTGGGGCCGATGATGAAGAAGTCGTCGAACTCGAAGGTGTGATAGGAGTCGTCGGAAGGGCACATTACTTCATGCAACTTCTCACCGGGGCGAATACCGATAATTTCCTGGGCCAGCTGGGGCGCCATGGCGGTAGCCAGGTCGGTGATCCGTACCGAGGGCAGCTTGGGCACGAAGATCTCGCCGCCCTTCATCCTCGGGAAGTTGTTCATCACAAAATCCACTCCTTGCGGCAGGGTGATCCAGAAACGGGTCATCTCGGCATGGGTGATGGGCAGTGTGCTGGCACCCTGGTCTATTCGTTTTTGGAAGAAGGGCACCACTGAGCCGCGTGAACCTACCACATTGCCATAGCGCACCACCGCGAAGCGGGTCGGATCCTGGCCTGCAATGTTGTTGGCCGCCACGAACAGCTTGTCGGAAGCCAGCTTGGTGGCGCCATACAGGTTGATCGGGTTGGCAGCCTTGTCGGTGGAGAGGGCAATCACCTTCTTGACCTGATTGAGCAAGGCGGCCTGAATGACGTTCTCCGCCCCATGAATGTTGGTCTTGATGCACTCCATGGGGTTGTATTCAGCAGCGGGGACCTGCTTGAGCGCGGCCGCGTGCACGACGTAATCGACGCCGCGCATCGCCATGTTCAGCCGGTTGGCATCCCTCACATCCCCGATGAAATAGCGCATGCAGGGGTCGTTGAACACCTGCTGCATCTCGAACTGCTTCAGTTCGTCGCGGGAGTAGATGATGAGCCGCTTCGGCTTGTAGCGTTCCAGCACTGTCTTGACCAGCATCTTGCCAAACGAGCCAGTGCCGCCGGTAATCAATAGGGTTTTATTGTCGAACATGACGGATTCTCGCTAGTGATGCCAAGAGGCAAGCAATATATGTGCCTGGAACCAGTTTAGCCGAAAAGGGCTGGAAGCAGTTTTGTATGATGCCAGTTTTATTCCACTATGAGTGAAGTAACTAGATGATTCATAGAGAAATCCAACCCAGCTCAAACAACTTTATGCGATCTCTGATGCTTTAACAAAAAGCGGAACATTCGGTTCCGCTTTTTTGACGCTTAGCTGGAGAGCAGCACTCTGGCCGAGTTGGCGGGTATGGTCACTTGTACCTGTCCCTGTACCACTTCGTACTTGTCACCGTTGAAGGCATCGGTGAAGCGGCTGGCGGGGCTGGCGGTCTGCCACAACGGCAGGCTGATGGTGCGCGGCTCGGTTGGATGACGGTTGCAGGCGACCACAACTTGATCGCTTTGCAGGGTGCGGGCGAACACATAACTGTGAGGGCCGGCGTAAAGGGTCTGGATATCGCCACGGCGCAGAGCAGGCCGCTGCTTGCGGATCTGGATCAGCCGGCGGTAGTGATCGTGCAGCACGTGGTCCCAGGCCGTGGTCTCCCACGGGAAGCAGCGGCGGCAATCCGGGTCCTTGCCACCGGAGAGGCCGACTTCGTCGCCGTAGTAGATGGATGGCACGCCGATATAGGTGAGCAGCAGGGTGGCGGCCAGCTGCATCCGCTGCTTGTCCTCTCCCAGCAGATGGAGAAAGCGGGCGGTATCGTGGCTGTCCAGCAGGTTGAACTGGGCCAGCTGGTTCTTGAACGGGATATGAGCTCGTGCCAGTTTGAGCCAGCTGTCCAGCTCCTCGGCGCTGATCTTGATGGGGTGATAGGCAATGTCCTGCCCGGCCAGGAAGGCGCGGATCGGGTGGGCGAAACCATAGTAGTTCATGGCGCCATCCTCCTGATCCCCCTGCAGCCACTGGCTCGCCTCGAAGAAGTGCTCGCCGAGCACATAGGCATCCGGATTTTCCTGCTTCACGGCGCCGCGAATGGCACGCACATGGCCGCGATTGCCCTCGGCGGTACCACGCTCCCCCAGCATGTGGATGACGTCAAAGCGCCAGCCGTCTATCTGGTAGGGTGCTCGCATCCAGTAGCGCAGTATGGCGTCGTCGGCGCGATAGATAGCGTCCTGTACCTGCTCGCTGGAGAAGTCGAGCTTGGGCAGGCTGCGAATGCCCTTCCAGCTGACATAGTCACCTTCGTTGTCAAATGTGTAGAAGTTGCGCCACGGTGAGTCCGGGTTGCTCTGGGCGCCCTGTGGCGGACAAAACCAGGGGTGCTGGGTCGAGGTGTGGTTGACCACTGCATCCAGAATGATCTTCATGCCGCGCTGGTGCAGGTTGCGGGTCAGCTCGGCGAACTGTGCATTGCTGCCGAGGTGGGCATCGACCTTGAAGTAGTCCTGGGTATCGTACTTGTGGTTGCTCGGCGAATCGAAGATGGGGTTGAGGTAGAGCGCCGTGACCCCGAGAGATTGCAGATAGTGCAGCTTGGCATCTATCCCCGCCAGGTCCCCGCCGTAAAACTCACAGGCGCCGAGCCCCTCTTCGTGACGGCTGACCGGCTCACCCCATCCCTTGCTGATCACCGCCTTGCCTCTGTACTCGTATTCATGATGCTTCACGCTCAGGGCCGGATCGCCGTTGCAAAAGCGGTCGGGAAAGATCTGGTAGAACACCTGATCCTGCACCCAGGCTGGCGGCTGGTGCAGGCTGTTGAAACGAAAGTGCTGCTCCCGAGGCGGCATGGCCGAGCTGACGCCAGCGCCGTGCAACCACCACTGCTCCTCATCGGTCAGACATTTGAAGCAGTAGAGGTGGATATCCTGCCCTTTGATCAGTGGCAATGTGGCTTGCCACACCTGCAATATGTCCCGGGTCGAGACTGGCGTCATCGCCAGCAGGTACTCTTCGTTGTCCGGTTCGTGGCGCAGCCACACCTCCCGGATCGGGGCATCCAGCTCGCTGAACAGGGTGAGTTGCAAGCTGTCGGCGCTCTCTTTGAACCAGGGCGCCACCTGGGGATGAAACAGAAATGGATGGGTCATGAGTGCTTATTGAGTCAGAAGGTCGGCGAGGGCATTACCCTGTTCGTGAAGCGTTTCGAGCTGGCCTGCCAGCGATTTGGGATCCAGTCCCAGCTGGTCGGCAAGCGGCTTGGGGAAACGGGCAATGATGGCCTGGGCGGGCACGCCCGCATTCCAGGCGAAGGAGATGAAGACGGCGAGCCGGATCAGCACCGCCTCCTTGCTGACCGGATCGTGGGAGAGGGGATCCAGCTGCTGGGAGATGGCATCGACGAAGGCTTCCGACAGGTTCCAGCGCCGTGCCAGTTCGGCACCGAGCTGGGCATAGTCGTACCCCAGCATCTCCCGTTGGGCCTCTACCCGGCAGCTCCCCTTCTGGATCGCCATATTGATGAGCTCGGCCTCTTCCGGCAGTGTGCTCTGGATAAGCAGCTCACCAATGTTGTGGATCAGGGCACAGGTAAAGGCGGTCTCGGGATCCAGCACCTTGGCCTCCTGGGCCAGGGTCTTGGCGATAGTGGCAACCTGGAAGGTCTCGGTCCAGAACTTGTTCTTGTCGAAGCTGGGGGGGGCCTTGAAGGTGCCTATTATGCCGGAGGCGACAACCACGGAGCGCAACCGGTTGAAACCGAGGCGGATCACCGCCTGCTCTATGGAGGTGACATCATTGCCACGGCGCAGGGCGGCCGAGTTGGCCATCCGCAGCACCTTGACGCTGATCACCTGGTCCATGGCGATCTTGCCCGCTATCTGGTCGATACGGGCATTTTCATCGCTGAAACTCTGCATCAACTCATGCAGCAGCTGCGGAATAGTGGGGAGTTGTTTGATCTTGTCAAACAGACGATCCATCGACATGGCTGAGGCAGCCTCCATTGCGAGCACTGCCTCATATTGTGCCACAGGCGGGACACTTGTTCCTGTTTGTGATGCCGGTTTCGTGAGCACGAGGGTCCGTTGATGTGCAGTTCCGACCGCAATTGAGTCAGTTTTACGCCGGCAGACAACCGCGCTTATAGCACCCAGTCACGCAAGGTGTATTCCAAACTGTGCTGTTTCCCCTTCAGGATCAAGGTCTGGGTGGTGCCGCTCAGGGTGGCGCCTTCGAGCAGTGTGGTGATGACTGCCTGCTCTATGGCATCGAGAGGAGCCTGACAGGCCATCTCGGTACTGCCGAGGCTGGTAACCCAGAATCTGTCGCCCTCGAGGTGGCCCTGGCCGAAGTAGCGGTTGCAACCAGCGATACCGTTGACGGTGAAGTGTTCACCTATCTCGAAATCGGGCGGATTGTCGCGGGAGGCCGCAATGGCCTGGCCATCCAGCTTGTCGAGCACCCAGTGATGATGCTGCAAGTCTTGCTGAACGAACGAGGGGGTACTGCTGCAGGCGCTGAGCAGGAACAGGGCAAGCAGCAGTAGCAGGAATCTGGGCATGGAAGGGCTCCGGTAGTGGGAGCAACAAGCATACCTCCTGCGCCGTCCCCGGGGCAGGGCGAGGGGAGCCGACCCCGACTGCTTCTGTCGTCCTGTGAGTCAGCCCTGTGTCGTTAAATGGCAACACCTTGCCGTGATCGGATGCGTTCGATGCTGAACAGGCGATAAGAACAATTATCGCCTCTGTCTCCGTGAGGTGGAACTGCGGGCCTCAGTCAGCGAACAGACGTGCGGCATAACGAGCGAGTCCTGCCGCCACCGAGCCAAAGTCATCGCCCCCCTCAAGCGGAATCGTGGGCAACTTCTGACGAATAAAGGCGGCGATCAGCGGCGAACGGGCGCTGCCACCGGTGACGAAGATGCGGTCCGGCTGCACTCCTGCATTGGTAATGGCTTCGTCCATCAGCTCGCCAATCTTCTCCAGCAGCAGGGCAGAGGCGCTGGCCAGCTGTTCACGATTGAGCTCGGCTTCCAGTCCCTTCTCCAGTTCACTCAGGGATTGGCGATTCAGCTCCTGCTCCGAGAGGGCGATTTTGCCCTGCTCGGCACGCCATACCAGCTGGTGGCTCAGTTTGTGAGCGCGCAGATTGGCCAGCCGTCCCAGCTTGCTGCCCGGCAGGCTGTCGAGCTGCAGATCCTGCAGCTGACGCGCGGTATCCAGGCTGTAGAAACGGCTCTGGGCGCTGACGTCGTTGATGGCGGCGGCATCCCAGAACAGCGGGTGAGGCAGCGGTTTACCGGTCTTGAGGGTTTCGTGCATGCCGAGCAGCGGCATCATGCCTTCCACCGTCAGCCTGATATCGAAGTCGTTGCCGCCGATGCGCTGGCCGCTGTGGCCGAGCAGATCGCCGCTGCGATCCAGCTGGTCGCGATGGCTCGGGCCCATGCGCAGCATGGAGCAGTCTGTGGTGCCGCCGCCGATATCCACCACCAGCACGACGGCGTCTTCATCCAGCCGCGCCTCGAACTCGAAGCCGGCCGCCACGGGTTCATAGAGGAACTCCACCTGCTCGAACCCGGCCAGACGGGCCGCCTCGGTCAGGATGGCGATGGCCTGCCTGTTGCTATCTTCTCCTGCCAGCCCCTGAAAGTTGACCGGTCGACCTATCACGGCGCGGCGCACCTGAGTGCCAAGCTGCTGCTCCGCCTCGCGGCGTACGTGCAGCATCATGGCGCAGACGATGTCTTCGAACAGGGCGATCTGGGGAGCCTTGAGGCCGTAGGCGCCGAGGAAGGATTTCGGCGACTTGATGTAATAGCCATCGTCCGGCTCCTCCAGATAGCGCTCCAGCGCCGCAGCGCCGAAGCTGAGTTCGTCGATCAGCCCCTCTTCCCGCATCTGGCGGCGTACCGCCTGGGCACGGGTAACCACAGGGCCGCGCAGCTTGAGGTATTCGGCCTGCTGGGCCGGTGCCAGCCCTTCGGCCAGCAGGCCGGCGATGGCGTCTCTGTGGGGCGCGTGCAGCGTGGAGGGGAGATAGCGGGAACCGCCCAGAGTCAGCAGCCTGGGGCTGCCTTGTTCCATCACGGCGACGGCACAGTTGGAAGTACCGTAATCAAATCCGATAAACATGGGCAGCCAGACTCCTGAATAAAAAAGGGCAGGTAGCCTACCCGATGACGTCGGGTCTCACAACCCGGCACCCCGGATATTGAGGTCGCAGGGGAAAATACACAGGGGGGCGCATGTCGGTGTGGAAAACAGAGGGAATGGCTCCCTCTGTCGTTCATGGCTGCGGGTGCGAGAGGATTACTCCACCTCGTTGTCGCTATGTCCCTGGCTCTCTATGGCCTTGAGGTTGCCGAGGGTGGTATCGGCGATGGCGTGCAGTGCCTCGCGGGTCAGGAAGGCCTGATGGCCGGTAAACAGCACGTTGTGGCAGGCGGAGAGGCGGCGGAACACGTCATCGGTGATCACCTCGTTGGACTTGTCGGAGAAGAAGAGGTCTTCCTCTTCCTCATAGACGTCCAGCCCCAGGGCGCCGATGCGGGCGGTCTTGAGCGCCTCTATGGCGGCGTTGGAGTCGAGCAGGCCGCCCCGGCTGGTGTTGATGATCATCACGCCATCCTTCATCTTGGCAAACGCCTCCTTGTTCAGCAGGTGATAGTTCTCCTTGAACAGCGGGCAGTGCAGGCTGATGACATCGGACTGGCGGAACAGGGTGTCGAGATCCACGTACTCGGCACCCAAGTCGATGGCCGCCTGACTCGGGTAGGGATCGCTTACCAGCAGACGCATGCCAAAGCCCTTGAGGATGCGCAGGGTGGCGATGCCGATCTTGCCGGTGCCGATAATGCCGGCGGTGCGGCCGTGCATATTGAAGCCGACCAGCCCCTCCAGCGAGAAGTTGGCATCGCGGGTGCGTTGATAGGCCTTATGAATGCGGCGGTTGAGGGTCATCATCAGCCCCACCGCATGTTCGGCAACGGCTTCGGGAGAGTAGGCAGGGACCCGTACCACTTTCAGCCCCAGCTCCTTGGCGGCAGCCAGATCCACATTGTTGTAACCGGCACAGCGCAGGGCGATGACCTTGGTGCCGTTGGCGGCCAGCTCGGCCAGCACTTCCCGGTCGGCGTCGTCATTGACGAACAGGCACACCACGGGGAAGCCGTGGGCCAACCGGGCTGTCTTGGCCTCCAGCCGTACGTCGAAGAACTCCAGCTCATAGCCGTACTGGCTGTTGGCCTGATTGAAGTGTTCCTTGTCGTAGTTCTTGGTACTGAAAACGGCGACTTTCATGGTGTGCTCTCCGCAAATAATGATGTAGTTAAATTACAACAAATGTGGGCCGTCATCACGGGATAAATGGGGCCGATTCAGCGCCATGGCATGATGGGAACTGCACTCACTGCGCTTTTATACGAACCATCTACCAATTTGGTGCTGTAAGTCAGATAAACCAGCGCATTGCGCTTTTCGTCGTAAAAACGCACCACTTTCTGCTCCTTGAACACCAGTGAGGTGCTGACATCGAACACCTCCTCCCCCGCTTTGAGCTTGGCAGGCAGTGAGATGGGGCCAGTCTGATGGCAGGAAAGCGAGGCGTGAGAGGGATCTTCCGCCAGTCCCAGCCCGCCTTTGACGCCACCGGTTTTGGGGCGTGCCAAGTAGCAGGCAATGCCGGCGATTTTGGGGTCATCGAACGCTTCCACCAGGATCTTGTGGTTGGGGCCGAACAGTTTGAAGGCGGTACTCACCTCTCCTATGGGGTCGGCCTTGTCGGCCAGGGCCGGGATTGCCACCAGACAGCCCGCCAGCAGCAGGCCTGTATTCATGTTTCGCATATGGTTTCCTTGGGTTGTCAGCAGCAGGCAGGGCGCGATCCCGGCACTCTGGCTGCCACGACCCCGCTTGCCTCAGAGGGCTGTCTGCCCCCGGTCCCTGATGGCCGGGGGATAATCCCGGCGGTGATGCCAGTGCCGCTCAACGCGCATGTCGTTCGAACACTGTTACCGCGGAGGATACTCCCAATATTGGGCTGGAATACTGTTGAGCAAGGGGGTCATGTCCGGGTTGGGGAGCTGAATGGTGATCCGCTTCTCCAGATTGGCGCTGGCGAGGGCTTCACGGATCTTGGGATTTTCACGGAAGAAGGTCATGAAGCTGCCATCGGCATAGGCCCGTTCCAGCCCTGCCTGGATCGCCTTGGCCAGCTTGGGGTACTCGGGGCTGACGAAAAAGAACTCGGCAAAGGGATAGCGGATCAGCAGGCGCTGATCGATGACCAGATTGGGGTATTGCGCCACCAGTTCGCTGCGCTCGGCAAAGATCTCCACCAGACTGCGCGGGAAGAAATCGAGCTTGTCGCCGTCGTTGATGAGACGAAACAGCGTGCTGTAGCGACCGGAATAAGTCGGGATACCGGCGTTTTCCAGGATCTTGTTGTCAGCCCAGCCCACACCTTGTGCCGCTTTCAATTGCTTGAGGTCGGCCAGCGAATTGATCTGGTTGAACTTCTCCTGAGCGTCGCTGTGGATGAAGGAGATGCGCAGGCCTTCCAGACCGCGAAACAGCGGGATCGGGACGGCAATGAGGGAGGATTCTAGTGCGCTGGAGGTACCCATCCAGAATACATTGATGGTCTTTCCCTTGCTCAGCTGTTGCTGCAGGCTGTACTGGTTGAGGTTGAGCTCGACCTGCTCGATACGAAACGGCTGTCCGGCATGTGTCAGCGCCAGTTCCAGCAGTTTGAGTTGATATTCCTTATCGAGATCGTTGATTGGTCGGCTGGGAACCTTGACCGTGAGGGTCTGTGCTTGTGCCAGCAACGGCAGACACAAGCACAGTCTGAGGAACCATTTCACTCTCTGCTCTCCTGTAGAATCCGGGACTTGCCCGGAGTCTAACAGAAGAATCAGGCAACGCGACGGTACACGTGAGTGTCGTTGAATTCCTTGGTACTCTGGCATTCAACGCAGAAGCGGGACTCGGGACGAGCCTGCAGCCGCTTGAGAGAAATCTCGTCACCGCAAGATTCGCAGTAACCAAAATCCCCTTCGTTGATACGCCTTAACGCACCCTGCAGCTTGCGCAGGTGCAACTTGTCGTGCTCGATGCGGTTCAGCTCCAGACGACGGGCTTCCTCGATACTGGCACGGTCAATTTCATCAGCCATCTCGTTGGTATCGGTGGCGATGGCCTGGCTGGCCTGGGAGTTGAGGCGATCTTCGAGTTCGAGGATCTGACGCTCGATCTGCCCCTTGTAAAAGGCCAGTTGGTCTTTAGTCATGAAATCACACATACGGTTTACTACCAGTCAGTTACTAACCCAATTATCCCTGTTTATGGGGGCTGTCTGCCTGCAGACCAAGCCCTGTATCCTGAATTTGCACCAAATCCAAGCAGGAGAGTGCAAATCAGGGCGGGCCTTGTACCAAAAAAATGCAGGCATGCAAAGCAAATAGGATAAGGATTGTGCGCCCTTGCAAAAAAATGACCTGATTCGGACAGGGTCTGACTGAGAACATGGGGGATCAGGCACCCTCGTTGGCATCGGCCTTGCAATGGGTCCTGGGTGAGCCAAGGTGTTTAGTATTTGGTGCCGACATGGTCATTATATGCACCGTTATTTATAATTTTTTAAACACCACCGCTTGACATCGGCCTTAACGGCGGGCTTTTATGGTGTTGTTGATTACAATTTGATAACAAGGGTGTTCCATATACTAGACACCCTTGCCAATGGCAATCGTAAAGTCGGGGTTTAACATGGACAGTATCAAGGGCTGGATGGAGAGCAATCGCATCACGGAAGTGGAGTGCCTGTTTCCGGATTTCACCGGTAATGCCCGAGGCAAGATCATTCCAGCCAACAAATTTTTGCGCGAAGGGGGCATGCGGCTGCCCGAGGTCATCTTCACCCAGACGGTGACCGGCGAGTACCCGGATGACGACAGCATGATAGACCCGCTGGAGCGGGACATGCAGCTCTACCCGGACCCCAACACCATTCGTTTCGTGCCCTGGGCGCTGGAGCCGACCGCTCAGGTGATCCACGACTGTTTCGACATCAATGGCAATCTTATCGACATAGCGCCGCGTTCGGTGCTGCGTCGGGTCCTGTCATTTTATGAGAAGCAGGGCTGGAAGCCGGTGGTCGCCCCCGAGCTCGAATTCTACCTGGTCAAGCGCAACGAAGACCCCGACTATCCTCTGGTACCGCCCATTGGCCGCAATGGCCGCCCGGAGACGGCCCGCCAGTCGTTCAGCATCGATGCGGTCAACGAATTCGACCCCATCTTCGAGGACATGTACGACTACTGCGAGGCGCAGGAACTGGAAGTGGACACCCTTATCCACGAATCCGGCGCCGCCCAGATGGAGATCAACTTTCTGCACGGCGATGCCATCGATCTGGCCGATCAGGTGTTCCTGTTCAAGCGCACCATGCGGGAAGCGGCTCACCGTCACGGCATCTATGCCACCTTTATGGCCAAACCGATGAGCGACGAGCCGGGCTCCGCCATGCACATCCACCAGAGTCTGGAAGATGTGGACGGTCGCAACCTGTTCGGCACGGACAATGGCGGCAATACCGAGCAGTTCATGCACTTCATCGCCGGTCTGCAGAAATACACACCAGCCGTGACCGCCTTGCTGGCGCCTAACGTCAACTCCTATCGTCGGCTCACCTTTGGCGAGAGCGCGCCGCGCAACGTGCAGTGGGGCGTAGAGAACCGCACCTGTGGCCTGCGGGTGCCCTTCTCCGATGCCAGTGCCCGCCGGGTAGAGAACCGTTTTGCTGGCGCCGATGCCAACCCCTATCTGGCGCTGGCTGCGACCCTGGCCTGCGGCTACCTCGGCATGATGGAGAAGCTGGATCCGTTGCCGGAAATGAAGTCGAGCGCCTATGACCTGCCTTACAGTCTGCCCCGTTCGCTGGAGGAGGCTCTGAGCCATCTTGAGCAGTGCGAGCCCCTCAAGGAGATGCTGGGGGAGCGTTTCATCCGCGCCTTCGTGGCGGTCAAGCGCAAGGAGTACGAGACCTACTTCGGGGTGATCAGCCGCTGGGAGCGCGAGTTCCTGCTGCTGAACGTGTGATCCCGGGGGCGTGCCAGCCCTGACAGCGGGGGAGGCCAGACCCGGCCTCTCCTGTCCTTGTATTGAAGACACCAGAAAGCATGCCAGCTGTGAGTGGCAGTGACTGAAAGAGCGCCTGCCACCCGGATTGATTGACGAAAGAGTCCCGCTTAAATCGAAGGAACCGAGGAGCAAATACAATGCAGCACACGACACGTGAGTGGCAGCAGCTGGATGCCAGCCACCACCTGCATCCCTTTACCGATTTTCAGGCGCTGAACCAGAAGGGCAGCCGCATCATCACCAGGGCCGAAGGCATCTATCTGGAAGACTCCGACGGGCGTCGCATTCTGGACGGCATGGCGGGACTCTGGTGCGTCAACATGGGCTACGGTCGTCAGGAGCTGGTGGAGGCAGCCACCAAACAGATGCAGCAACTGCCCTACTACAACCTTTTCTTCCAGACCGCACACCCTCCTGTGATCGAGTTGGCGACCCTGCTGGCCGAGGTGACTCCACCCCATCTCAACCATGTCTTCTTCACCGGTTCTGGCTCCGAGTGCAACGATACGGTGCTGCGCATGGTCCGCCACTACTGGGCCAGCAAGGGGCAGCCGGACAAGCAGGTGATCATCAGCCGCCACAACGCCTATCACGGCTCCACCGTGGCGGGTGCCAGTCTGGGTGGCATGAAGGGCATGCACGCCCAGGGCGGCCTGCCCATTCCCGGCATAGTGCACATCGATCAGCCCTATCACTTCGGTGAGGGGCAGGGAATGAGTGCCCACGAGTTTGGTCTGGAGCGTGCCCGCCAGCTGGAGCAGAAGATCCTGGAACTGGGGGTGGACAAGGTGGCCGCCTTCATCGGCGAGCCCATCCAGGGCGCCGGCGGCGTCATCATTCCGCCCGACAGCTACTGGCCCGAGATCCAGCGTATCTGCGATCACTACGGCATCCTGCTCATTGCCGACGAGGTGATCTGCGGCTTTGGCCGTACCGGCCACTGGTTTGCCAGCGAGGGATTCGGCATCAAGCCGGACCTCATGTGCCTGGCCAAGGGGATCACCTCCGGCTATCTGCCCATGGGGGCCGTGATGGTGGGGGATCGCGTTGCCAGGGTGCTGGTAGAGGAGGGGGGGGAATTCAACCACGGCTTCACCTATTCCGGCCATCCGGTGGCCTGCGCCGTCGCCATTGCCAACATTAAGCTTATGCAAAGCGAAAGCATAGTTAAGCGAATTCATGATACTATCGGCCCCTATTTGCAGCGCCGCTGGCGCGAACTGGCAGACCATCCGCTGGTGGGCGAAACCCGTGGCAAAGGCCTGGTGGCCGCGCTGGAAATAGTGCAGGACAAGCAGACCAACAGTCGCTTCCCGGCTGGGCTGCAAGCCGGCATGACCTGCCGGGAATTCTGCTTTAACAATGGCTTGGTGATGCGAGCGGTCGGCGATACCATGATCATATCGCCCCCCTTGGTCATCACCGAGGAACAGGTGGATGAATTGGTCAATCTGGCCAGGCTCAGTCTGGATCTGACGGCGGCAAAGCTGAAAGGGTAGGCGGGGGCTGGGCAGGTTGGCTTGCGCATATAATTTGCTTAGGAGACAAGGACGATGTCTTTCAAAACGGGAATGATTGCCGCTTCTGTGGCGCTGGTCATGGCAAGTACCGGGGCGATGGCCGACGAGAAGGTGTTGCACGTCTATAACTGGAGCGACTATATCGCGCCGGAGACCCTGGAAAACTTCCAGAAAGAGACGGGCATCAAGGTGGTATACGACGTGTTCGACAGCAACGAGGTGCTGGAAGCCAAGTTGCTGGCGGGCAGTTCAGGTTACGACATAGTCGTGCCGTCCAACCCCTTCCTGGCCAAGCAAATCAAGGCGGGCGTGTTCCAGAAACTGGACAAGTCCAAACTCTCCAATTGGCAAAATATGGATGCCGACCTGTTGAAGGCGCTCGAACCGAGTGACCCGGGCAACCAGTACTCCATTCCTTACCTGTGGGGCACCATCGGCTATGCCTACAACGCTGAGAAGGTAAAAGCCGTGTTGGGCAAGGATGCGCCGGTCAACTCCTGGGATCTGGTGTTCAAACCGGAGAACATGGCCAAGTTGAAGGAGTGCGGTGTTTCCTTCCTCGACTCACCGACCGAAATGCTGCCGGCCGCCCTGCAATATCTGGGCTTCAAACCGGATAGCCAGAAGCCGGACGAGTTGAAGCAGGCAGAGGCACTGTTCCTCTCCATCCGCCCCTATACCGCCTATTTCCACTCCTCCAAGTACATCTCGGATCTGGCCAACGGCAACCTTTGCGTCGCGGTCGGCTATTCCGGTGACTTGCAGCAGTCCAAGGCGCGAGCGGCGGAAGCCAACAACGGCGTGGCGCTGACCTACAGCATTCCGAAAGAGGGGGCGGGCAGCTTCTTTGACATGATTGCCATTCCGGCTGATGCCAAGAACGCAGAGTCCGCGCACACCTTCATCAACTACCTGATGAAGCCTGAGGTGATCGCCAGCATCACCAACTTTGTGCAGTTCCCGAATGGCAACAAGGCCGCGACACCCCTGGTGGATGAGGCTATCCGTACCGACCCGGGTATCTACCCCAACGCCGAAACGCTGCAGAAGATCTATACCTTCCCGGATCTGCCGGCCAAGGTGCAGCGCCTGATGACCCGCAGCTGGACCAAGATCAAGTCTGGCAAGTAAGTGACGAGTACCCCTCCCGGTCTGCAGTTCGGCCAGGAGGGTGGTGACAACCCGACAGGTTGAACGGCGCGTATGGATGCGCAGCTGGCATACCAAAACAGATGAGGACTGATACGTGCACACAACCAAGACAGTGACTATGACCCTGGCCCTGGGGTTGGCAAGCCTGGCTCATGCCGCCCCCGTGGTTCATTTCTACAATTGGTCCGATTATATCGGTGAAACCACTCTCAGCGATTTCCAGCAGGCGACCGGGATCAAGACCGTCTATGACGTGTTTGACTCCAACGAGACCCTGGAAGGCAAGTTGCTGACCGGACGTACCGGTTACGATCTGGTGGTGCCTTCCAACAACTTCCTGGCCAAGCAGATCACGGCAGGTGCATTCCAGAAGCTGGATCCCGCCCTGCTGCCCAATCTGGTCAACCTGGATCCCGTCTTGCTCAAGCAGCTCGACAAGGTGGATCCGGGTCACCAATACGCAGTCCCCTATCTGTGGGGAACCAACGGCATCGGTTACAACGTCGACAAGATCAAGGACGTGCTGGGAGTCGACAAGATTGACTCCTGGGCTGTGATCTTCGAACCGGAAAATATGCAGAAGCTGTCCCGTTGCGGTGTCGCCTTCCTCGATTCGGCGGACGAGATGATCCCGGCAGTGCTCAACTACCTCGGACTCGATCCCAACAGTCATAAGCCGGAAGATATCAAGCGTGCCGAGGAACAGTTGCTGAAGGTGCGGCCCTATGTGACCTATTTTCACTCCTCCAAGTACATAGCCGATCTCGCCAATGGCGACATCTGTGTCGCGGCGGGTTTCTCCGGCGACATATTGCAGGCAGCGGCCCGTGCCGACGAGGCGGGCAAGGGAATCAATATTGCCTACAGCATCCCGAAAGAGGGGGGCAATCTCTGGTTTGACATGATGGCTATCCCGGCGGATGCCACCAATGTGAAAGAGGCGCATGCCCTCATCAACTATGTGCTCCAGCCCGAAGTGATCGCCAAGGTCAGCAACTATGTGGGCTATGCGAATCCCAATGCCAAGGCGGGAGAGTACATGGACGAGAGCGTGCGAGATGACGAGTCAGTCTATCCACCCCAGGCGGTGCTGGAACGGCTCTATGTGCAGCAAGCGCATCCCCGGGCGGTGCAGCGTCTGATCACCCGGAGTTGGACCAAGATCAAGTCCGGAACCTAACCTTGGCGCCCACCCCGGGGCGCCAGATTGTTTTATGGATCGGCCAAAGGCCGGTATCACGTTTGGGAGTTTGGTAATGGCGATAGCCTCCAGTGCCTACAAGAAAGCCCTCGAGGGCAACCAGCAGCGCAAAGAAGTGCTGGTCAAAATAGATCGGGTAAGCAAGCAGTTCGATGAAACGCTGGCGGTCGACAACGTGTCCCTCAACATCCACAAGGGGGAGATCTTCGCCTTGCTGGGAGGGTCCGGCTCCGGCAAATCGACCCTGCTGCGGATGTTGGCGGGATTCGAGCGCCCCACAGAGGGGCGGCTGTTCCTCGATGGCGTCGACATCACCGACATGCCGCCTTATGAGCGTCCCATCAACATGATGTTCCAGTCCTATGCCCTGTTCCCCCACATGACGGTGGCGCAGAATATCGCCTTTGGCCTCAAGCAGGATGGCCTGCCCAAGGCGGAGGTGGATGCGCGGGTGGAAGAGATGCTCAAGCTGGTGCAGATGGCCCAGTATGCGCGCCGCAAGCCGCATCAGCTCTCCGGTGGTCAGCGCCAGCGGGTCGCTCTGGCTCGTTCCCTGGCCAAGCGCCCCAAGCTGTTGCTGCTGGACGAACCCATGGGGGCGCTGGACAAGAAGCTGCGTTCACAGATGCAACTGGAGCTGGTGGAGATCATAGAGCGGGTCGGCGTAACCTGCGTCATGGTGACCCATGATCAGGAAGAGGCCATGACCATGGCCGAGCGGATCGCCATCATGTACCTCGGCTGCATCGAGCAGATCGGCAGCCCGATGGATATCTACGAAACCCCGGCCAGCCGGCTGGTGTGCGAGTTCATCGGCAACGTCAACCTGTTTGACGGCCTGCTGGTGGAGGATGAGCAGGACCACGCCACCATCGCCTGCGCCGACCTGGAACAGCCCATCTACGTGGGCCACGGCATCAGCTCCCGGGCCGAGAACAAGAAGGTGACCTACGCGCTTCGGCCGGAAAAACTGCTGATGAGTACCCAGAAACCGACCGAGATCGAGCATCCGGACTTCAACTGGACCAAGGGTGAGGTCTATGACATCGCCTATCTGGGTGGTCACTCGGTTTATCATATCCAGCTGCCCTCGGGCAAAATCGTTCAGGCTTTCATCGCCAATGCCGAACGCCACGGCAAGCGGCCAACCTGGGATGACCAGGTGTTCCTCTATTGGGAAGATGACAGCGGCGTGGTGCTGCAATCATGAAGGCATTGAGACGACTGAAGCGACTGGGTGGGCGCCAGCTGGTGATCGGCATTCCGTTCTTCTGGCTGTTCCTCTTCTTCCTGCTGCCCTTCATCATAGTGGTGAAGATCAGCTTCGCCGAAGCGGACGTGGCGATCCCGCCTTATACCGACGTGGTGAGCTGGGCCGACAATCAGCTCACCATACTGCTCAACCTGGGCAACTACCTGTTGCTGCAGGAGGATGAGCTCTACATAGCTGCCTATATTGGCTCCCTCAAGATAGCCTTCATCAGCACAGTGCTCTGTCTGCTGATCGGCTATCCCATGGCCTACACCATAGCGCGTGCCAACAAGGAGACCCAGACGGTCTTGTTGTTGCTCATCATGATGCCAACCTGGACCGCCATTCTGATCCGGGTCTACGCCTGGATGGGGATCCTCAGCAACAACGGCCTGCTCAACAGTCTGTTGATGGGCATTGGCCTCATCGACGAACCGCTGCAGATCCTCAACACCAACCTGGCTGTCTACATCGGCATCGTTTACTCCTACCTGCCGTTCATGGTGCTGCCGCTCTATGCCAATCTGGTCAAGCATGACCAGAGTCTGCTGGAGGCAGCCTCCGATCTCGGTGCCCGCAACCTGACCCGCTTCTGGCGGATCACTGTGCCCCTCTCCAAGAACGGCATCATTGCCGGCTGCATGCTGGTGTTTATCCCGGTCGTGGGTGAGTTCGTGATCCCGGAGCTGCTTGGTGGTCCGGAGACCCTGATGATCGGCAAGGTGCTGTGGCAGGAGTTCTTCAACAACCGTGACTGGCCGGTGGCCTCTGCCCTGGCGGTAGTGATGCTGGCGGTGCTGATAGTCCCCATCATCCTGTTTAACCGCAACCAGGCTAAGGAATTGGAGGGCAAGGTATGAAGAAGGAACTGCTGATAGTCCCTCTGTCATCCCTGTTCAACTGCAACCAGGCTAAAGAGCTGGAGGGCAAGATATGAAACGTTTCGGTTTTGCCAAGATGATGCTGTGGCTGGGGTTGCTGTTTATCTACCTGCCCATGGTCATCATGGTGATCTACTCCTTCAACTCCTCCAAGCTGGTGACGGTGTGGGGAGGTTGGTCCCTCAAGTGGTACTTCGGCCTGCTCGATAACAAGCAGCTGATTGGATCCGTGCTGCGCTCGCTGGAGATAGCGCTCTACACTGCGGTTGCTGCCGTGGCCCTGGGGACTGTGGCTGCCTTCGTGCTGACCCGGATCCCGCACTTCCGTGGCCGGACTCTGTTCGGCGGCATGGTGACGGCACCCCTGGTGATGCCCGAAGTGATCACGGGTCTGTCGCTGTTGCTGCTGTTCGTCGCCATGGCGCAACTGGTGGGCTGGCCTGCCGAGCGTGGCATGCTGACCATCTGGATTGCCCATACCACCTTCTGTACCGCCTATGTGGCGATCGTGGTGTCGGCGCGACTGCGGGAGCTGGATCTCTCCATCGAGGAGGCGGCCATGGACCTGGGAGCCAAGCCCTGGAAGGTGTTCTTCCTGATCACCATCCCCATGATCGCTCCTTCGCTGGCGGCGGGCGGCATGATGTCGTTTGCCCTGTCGCTGGATGATCTGGTGCTGGCGAGCTTTGTCTCGGGGCCGGGCGCGACCACCTTGCCGATGGAAGTTTTCTCGGCCGTGCGGCTCGGGGTGAAACCCGAGATTAACGCTGTGGCCAGCCTGATCCTGCTGTCAGTGTCGCTGTTCACCTTCAGCAGCTGGTATCTGATGGCCAGGGCGGAAAAACGTCGCCGCGCCGAGATCGCCATGACCACCCAGATGCAGGCAGTCGCCTGACCTCGTGCTAATATCCGCATTCTCTCGTCAATCCGGAGGATGAGAATGCGGATCTCCATCTTTAGTGGCCAGGGTACCGAACTGGTACAGGGCCTGGTCAGTGCCATCAACAAGCAAGCCACTACCATACCGCTCTGGTGCGGTTTTGGCGGCCTGGGTGGTGATGAGCAAAGTGACCCACGTCATCATGGCGGCCCGGATAGGGCGCTGCACTACTACCCTGCCGATCACTACCCCTGGTGGCACAACTGGCAAACCGCCATGGGCCTTGCTGCGCCCCGCACACCCTGGCAACCTGCCGCTTTTGGCGAGAATCTGTCCGGTCTTGGGTTGACCGAGGAGCAGGCCTGTATTGGTGATGTCTATCGGCTCGGTGAGGCGCTGATCCAGATAAGCCAACCCAGATCCCCTTGTTTCAAACTGAACCTGCGCTTTGGTTACCCCCAGCTCTCTCAGGTGATGCAACTCAATGGTCGCTGTGGCTGGTTGTTGCGGGTGCTGGAGGAGGGGACGGTCGTACCGCAAGAGACTATGGAGCTGGTCGACAGACCCTATCCCGCTCTGACCGTAAAGCGGACCGCAGACATATTGTTCAACCAGGTGCGCAACGAAGCGGATCTGCTGTTGCTGCTGGAAAACCCGGCGCTCTCCCCCAATTGGCGCCAGCATGCGGCCAACTGGCTGGAACATGGAGTGGTGGCTGATTGGCAGCGCCGTTTGCTGGGCCCGGCCGAATTTCAGCTTTCCTAGGGTGGGTTGGAAAAATGTCACAGTGGTGCCCCCTTTCTGTGAACCCTGGGCCAAAGCGTTGAATAGTTGAACCAATGGCCACTTTTTTCCTGTCAAACGTAAAAAAGGCTTGTGTCATGTCAGGGCTTTAGGTAAATTCTCGCCCCGCAGACATCGGTGTGTAGCGCAGCTTGGTAGCGCACTTCGTTCGGGACGAAGGGGTCGGAGGTTCGAATCCTCTCACACCGACCAAATTTGAAAAGGCCGCTCAGTAGAGCGGCCTTTTTGCATCTGGATTTTACCGATCCCGGTACAGAATATCCTGCTGGTTGCTGGTTGCTGGTTGCTGGTTGCTGGTTGCTGGTTGCTGGTTGCTGGTTGCTGGTTGTGACCGAGGCATATCGATACCGAGACAGTTTTTCTTTCCTTTTTCCTCTTGTCTCTTCTTGCCGTCGTGTTGCGCAGACATTAAAAGGGCCACCGCTCGGTGGCCCATCGGTGGAGTCTGATCCTGACTCCGGCACTCTATATTGTGGCAATCTCGCTATGGGTCTTGTCTATGGTGCCCTCCTTGCGCGCCAGGCGCTTACTCAGATATGCCAGTGCTGATGCCGCAATGCCTTGAAGCTGTGTTGAGGTTGCAAGGCCGCGTGCTTGGGGTACTCGCTAATGAAATGTTCGATTCCCTCCATCAGTTGTTCACGTAATGAAATCACGGGCTCATGCCAAGCTTGCAGGCACAAATGGCCGGGGATCAACTGCTCCTGATAATCTTCGAGCAACTGCTCTGGCCACGGCTCAATACCGGAATTGCGTTGCAGTAGATAATGGGCGGCGGGTTCACGGGCATAAATGAACTGAATCTGGGCCAGATCGCGTTGGCTTAGCGTTTGACTGTTTATGTGACAGGTCAAATATTTTCCCGTCTTCAGATCCAAGAAGTGACCGCGTTGCCGACAGGCTACGATGCGATACCAGGGCAGGTGCGAACAGAGAGAGTATCCCTCAAGCTCCTGTTCCAGCCAGTGGCGACACTCGGGTGTCTGCACCTCGTCGAGCATGGACTCGAGCTGTGTCAACAAGGCTCTGGATGGTTTGGTGGCCAGTTTCGCACTCATCGCCTGCAATCCTCCCTCTGCACACAATCCCGAATTTCAGTATGGACCCGTGGGTGGCAGAGGGGGTAACGATTCTAATGATTAAAATCAGATTAGCAGCGTGGTTTTTATGCAATAGGTGGGGTCAGCCCACCAGATAGGTACCGGTACCGAAGGCGATGTGGGTGCCCTCTTCGTTGTGCAGTTCCATCCGGGCGACGGCGACCTTGCTGCCTGCACGGATGATGTGGGCGGTGGCGATGAACTCGTTGCCGCGGCCCGGGCGCAGGTAGTCCACCCGCAGGTCTATGGTGCCGAGGCGGGAGAATCGCTCCTTGAGGTAGCTGGGGGAGAAATCTTCCAGCTCGTCGATGCAGGAGGCGGCGACTATCATGCCACCGGCCACATCCAGCAGGCTGGCGGTGACACCGCCGTGCAAGATGTTGTGGAAGGGGTTGCCGATCAGCTTGTTATCCATCTTGATGCGCAGCTCCACCTTGTCGAAGTCGTAGTGTGTCACCTGCATGCCAATCAGCTTGTTGAACGGCATCCGCTCTGCGAACAGGTTGGCAATGCCACTGAGCGCCATCTTCTTCAGCATGTGTTTCATTCTCTGATACCGATCCCTGTCATCAAAGCTGAGTAAAAACTCCAGCCAGTCTGCAACACTTCCTTAACAGTCGCAATGGCAGGTTTATTGTGAGCGGCGGCTGCTTTAGAATGGCGACCCCAAAGGAGAGCCCATGACCGTCATTGCCGAAACCCTGCCCGATACTCCACTTGCCTTGTTGCAGGCGGTATTCGGCTACCAGCAATTTCGGCCGGGCCAGCTGGAGATCATCGAGCAGATAGTGGCGGGACGCGATGCCATGGTGCTCAAGCCCACAGGTGGCGGCAAGTCACTCTGCTTCCAGATCCCGGCGCTGCTGCGACCCGGGCTGGGCGTAGTGGTCTCCCCGCTTATCTCGCTGATGAAGGATCAGGTCGACAGCCTGCGCGCCAACGGTGTGGCAGCCATCTACATCAACTCGGCCCTGAGCCGGGAGGAGATGATACAGAACTTTGCCGCCATGCGTCGCGGCGAGATCAAACTGCTCTACGTCTCCCCCGAGCGCTTGTTGCAGCACGAGTTCATGGATCGGCTGGCGGAGCTGCCGCTCGGCCTGTTCGCCATCGATGAGGCCCACTGCGTCTCCCAGTGGGGCCACGATTTTCGGCCGGAATACGCGGCGCTCGGCCGGCTCAAGCAGTGGTTCCCCCAGGTGCCCGTGGTGGCGCTCACTGCCACCGCCGACGAGGCGACCCGCAGCGACATGCTGCACCGGTTGGAGCTCAACGATCCCTTCATCCATACCGCCAGCTTTGACAGGCCCAACATCCGCTACAGCCTGGTGGAGAAGTTCAAGGCGGCGGAGCAGCTGCTGCGCTATGTGCAGAGCCAGAAGGGCAACTGCGGCATCGTCTACTGTTCCAGCCGCAATCGGGTGGAGGAGGTGGCCGAGCGCCTCTCCCGCCACGGCAGCAAGGCCGCGCCCTACCACGCAGGTCTGCCCCTGGCCCAGCGCCAGCAGACCCAGGATGACTTCCTCAAGGATGACATCGAGATAGTGGTGGCGACGGTGGCGTTCGGCATGGGGATCGACAAGCCCAACGTGCGCTTCGTGGTGCACTACGACATCCCCAAGAACATCGAATCCTACTATCAGGAGACCGGCCGGGCCGGCCGTGACGGGACCCCGGCCGAGGCGCTGCTGCTGTACGACCCCGCCGACATAGGCCGGGTGCGGCGCCTGCTCGACAACATAGAAAACCCGCAGCAGTTGCAGGTGGAGCAGTACAAGCTCAACGTGATGGCGGCCTTTGCCGAGGCGCAGACCTGCCGCCGTCAGGTGCTGCTCAACTACTTCGGTGAATACAACGACAAGCCGTGCGGCAACTGCGACATCTGTCTGGATCCGCCCAAGAGCTACGACGGCACCGAGGATGCCCAGAAGGCGCTCTCCTGCGTCTGGCGGGTGGGTCAGAACTTCGGGGTCGGTTACGTGGTGGAGGTGCTGCGCGGCTCTCTCAACCAGCGCATCAAGGACCATGGCCACGACAAGCTGTCGACCTACGGCATCGGTAAGGATCAGAGCCACGAGTACTGGATGAGCGTGATCCGCCAGCTGATCCACAAGGGGCTGCTGACCCAGAACATCACCCGCAATCTGGTGCTGCAGCTGACTGAGGCATCTCGCCCCGTGCTGCGTGGCGAGATGAAGCTGGAACTGGCGGTGCCGCGGTTGCAACCCATCTCCAGTCGCAAGGAGAAGCGCAACGGCCTGCTGGACAACGCCAACTACGACAAGCGGCTGTTCAAGGAGCTGCGCGGCCTGCGCAAGCAGATCGCCGAAGACGAAGAGGTGCCGCCCTATGTGGTGTTCAATGACGCGACTCTGGTGGAGATGGCTCAGCTGATGCCGATGACCGAGGCTGAGATGCTCGCCATCAATGGCGTCGGGCATCGCAAGCTGGAGCGCTTCGGCGAAGCCTTTATGGACCTTATCATCGACTACTGTCGGCGGTAGGCAATGACCCCGACTCCCGCTCAGAAGGGCGGGAGGGCAGGCGAAATTTTTCACCTCCAACTCAGGGCAAGATGAGGGTTGGGTCGCCTGGATAAGGCGGGTTATTTCAAGCTGGCATAGAAGGCAGCCAGATTTTCCATGTCTGCTTCGGTCAAGGGGGCCATAAAAGGCACCATCAAGGGCTCCTGGCGGCTGCCATCCTTGAAGGCTTTCAGCTGTTTCACCAGATAGGCGTGGTTCTGGCCAGCCAGATGGGGATAGTTGGGGATCAGTGCCTTGCCTTCTACCCCGTGACAGGCAGCACAGACCGCCGCCTTGGCCTTGCCCGCTTCGATATCGGCGGCCTTGGCCAGATGTCCCCAAGCCAGTGCCAGCAGCGGCAGGGCATACACCCATCTTTGCATCTTCTTCTCCTTGAAATGAAATAGCGCAATCGCCTGTTAGCCGAACTCGGCCGACGGCGGTATAAAGAGTGACACGAGCATACGCAGGGACGAATCGCACCACCATGAAGCTGATCAACACTTTTGCCACTGAATTGCCCTGGGCTTGTGAGCCTGTCGTCCCCCAGCCACTGCGTGAACCCAGGTTGCTGCATCTCAATCGTGGCCTGCTGGCCGAGCTGGGGCTGGATGGTGTCAGTGACACAGACTGGCTTGCCTGTTGTGGTCTGGGGCAGCCGCTGCCCGGCATGCAGCCTGTGGCGCAGGTCTATGCGGGCCATCAGTTTGGTGGTTACAGCCCGCGCCTCGGTGATGGCCGCGCCCTGTTGCTGGGGGAACAACTAGCCACCGATGGCCAGCGCTGGGATCTGCACCTGAAAGGGGCGGGCAAGACGCCCTTCTCCCGCTTCGGTGACGGCCGCGCCGTGCTGCGATCCAGCATCCGCGAGTATCTCGCCTCAGAGGCGCTCCATGCCCTCGGTATTCCTACCACCCGCGCACTGGTGCTGGTGGGCAGCAAGGAGCCTGTCTACCGGGAGCAGGAAGAGACGGGCGCAACCGTGTTGCGTACCGCGCCCAGCCATCTGCGCTTCGGTCACATCGAATACTTTGCCTGGAGTGGTCAGGGGGAGAAGATCCCGGCTCTCATCGACTATCTGCTGCGTTACCACTTCCCTGAACTGGAAAACGGCGCCGAGCTGTTTGCCGAAGTCGTGCGCCGCACGGCACGGCTTATCGCCAAGTGGCAGGCGGCGGGTTTCTGCCACGGTGTGCTCAATACCGACAACATGTCCCTGCTTGGTTTGACTCTGGATTACGGTCCTTATGGTTTCATCGATGCCTATGTGCCGGATTTTGTCTGCAACCACTCGGATCCGGATGGTCGCTATGCACTGGATCAGCAACCGGCGGTGGGTTACTGGAATCTGCAAAAGCTGGCTCAGGCGCTGGCCGGGCATGTCGACGGCGATGCCCTGGCCACCTCGCTTGCCCAGTACGAACATCAGCTGATGCTGCACTACTCCGAGCTGATGCGAGCCAAGCTTGGGCTGACGCAGTGGGAGGAGGAAGATCCCGCCCTGTTCCGCCAGCTGTTCCAGCTGCTGGTGAGCCAGGGGGTGGATTATCACCTCTTCCTGCGCCGCCTGGGTGAGGTGACAGGGAAGGGTGAGTGGCCTGCCTCTCTGCTGGCCTTGCTGCCGGATCCTGCCCTCTGGCAGGGATGGCTTGAACTTTATCGGGTCAGGCTGACCCGGGAGGGGAGCGAGGATGCCGTCCGCAAGGCACAGATGGATGCCATCAATCCCAAGTTCGTGCTGCGCAATGCCCTGGCCCAGCAAGCGATAGATGCCGCCGAGGGGGGGGATATGACCCCGTTCGAGCGGCTGCTTGCTGCCTTGCAGCAGCCCTATGATGAACAACCCGAGTATGCAGATCTGGCTACGCCCGTCCCTCAGTGGTATTGCGGTGGTGAGCTTTCTTGCAGTAGCTGAGGAATAAACCATGAATTGGCGCGTGAATCGCATCGAACTGGAACAAGGCGTTGTGATGCTGGATTGCCCGGGACTCTGCTGGGATACCTTTCCGGCGTTGGCCGAGGGCTTCTTGCAGGAGTGGGAGTTAGGGTTTGTCGACAAGGAGTGGGGCGCCGATCGTCACAGCTGGCGGCTGGAATTTGAAGGGAGTCAGCTCAGGCTGGAATATGAGCACTACAGCGGTTGCTGGCTGGCGGCAGTGCAGCCGGCAGATCGTGAGGTGGTGATCTGGCTTGGCCGACAGCATAAAGATTGAACTATCGGTTTGGGGCCTATGGTCTTGTTCCTTAAGCGACAATGGCCGCTGGCCGAATCAGCAGCATAAAGATTGAACTATCAGTTGGGGGGCGTATAATCTCGCCCCTCAATTATCGCCAATGGTGGCGGTATGGGTTCCCTAACCCCATTAACCAAAAAGGTCACAATATGAATTTGACCCCTGCTCAGCACCGCACGGCGCTGGTGCGTCTCTCTTTGTTCCACATCCTGATCATTGCCAGCAGCAACTATCTGGTGCAGCTGCCGATCACCATTTTCGGCTTTCACACCACCTGGGGGGCGTTCAGCTTCCCGTTCATCTTCCTGGCCACCGACCTGACGGTGCGGATCTTCGGTGCCGGTCTGGCACGCAAGATTATCCAGACAGTCATGCTGCCTGCGCTGACGGTGTCCTATGTCCTCTCGGTACTGTTTTTCGAAGGCAGTTTCCAGGGGGTCGGTAATCTGGCCGAGTTCAACCTGTTCGTGGCGCGCATCGCTCTGGCCAGTTTCATGGCCTATCTGGTGGGCCAGTTCATGGATGTGGTGGTGTTCAACCGGCTGCGCCTGCTCAGGGCCTGGTGGGTAGCGCCAGCTGCCTCGACCCTGTTTGGCAATCTGGTGGATACCATCGCCTTCTTCAGCATCGCCTTCTGGCGCAGCACGGATCCCTTCATGGCCGAGCACTGGGTCGAGATCGCCACCGTGGACTATGTATTCAAGCTGCTGATAAGCCTTGGGTTGTTTGTACCGCTCTACGGTGTTTTGCTGCGTTACCTCAGCCGCAAGCTGGTGGGTGAGGCCGGATTGGCCGGTCTGCAAACGGCGACGCGCCAAGCCTGACGAGATTGACCACCCCGGCGGTGGTCAATTTTTTTGCACTTTCGGAAAATAAGGGTTGCTTAGTTAAATGAGAATGATTATTGTTAACTTGTTTTCCGGGAAAGACTTCATTCGTTCCAACGTGATGGACTTCTTGTGAAGGCACGACATTGCTCACATTGCTTCCAGTTATAGGGCCAGTTCTTCTGGCCCTCTTTTTTTGTCTTTTTTCAGCAAGTTTCAGCCATAAAAAATGGGAGCCAAGGCTCCCATCGTCATGTTGATTTCGGCTTACTCGATATCGAGTGCCTCAGGGGAGAGGATCACCCCTGTGGTATCTGCGTAGAGATGATCATCCGGCAGGAAGGTGACGCCACCGAAGTTGACCGGCAGATCCGTCTCCCCCACGTCCTTGCTGTCGGCGCCGACCGGAATGGCCGCCAGTGCCTGGATGCCGATATCCAGATCTTCCAGGATATCGACTTCGCGCACGCACCCATAGCAGACGATCCCTTCCCACTCGTTCTCGGCGGCCGTGGTGGCAATGTCGCTGTCGATCAGGGCACGGCGCATGGAGCCACCGCCATCGATCAGCAGCACGCGACCGACGCCGTTCTCTTTGACGAGCTCACGAATAAGACCGTTTGATTCGAAGCATTTGACCGTGGTGATGACGCCGCCGAAAGAGGCGCGGCCGCCGAAGGAGCAGAGCATGGGTTCGAGCACATCCACCATGTCCTGATAGATGTCGCACAGTTCTGAAGTGTTGTATTCCATTGTGTCAAATCCACCGCTGGAAACAGGTGGAACCAGTATAAGGAGTGGGACTGGCATTTCAATGAATATTCCTTGAACAACAACAGGGATAACGTTTTCTGCATAAGCTCAATGCAGTCCATCCCTTGTTTGTGAGAGGCCCATAGTGTTGATCCGTCATAAATTGATCCTAAATACCGCGCTGGTGGCCGTTGCCATGCTGGTGCTGAGCGCTCTGTTCCTCTACTCCAGCCAGGTAAGCCGCCACCTGGCTGAAGCCCAACGCAATGTGGACGGGCTCGAAATCGCCATGTTGAACCTGCGGCGTGCCGAGAAAGACTTCCTGATCCGCAAGGATCTGACCTTTGTCGAACGCTTCAATAAAGAGTTGGCGGATTTCCACACCCTCAACCGGACTCTGAGCACAGATGACAACATCAGTGTCGTGCACGGTGAGCTGGCCAGGCTGGATCAGCAGATGGGGCTCTATGGCAAGGCCTTCAACGATCTGGTGACCCAACAGCAGACGATCGGGTTGGGGCCGGAAGATGGGCTTTATGGCCGCTTGAGAGCGGCGGTGCATCAGGTTGAAGAGGGGCTCAAACAGCTGGATCAGCAAGGGCTGCTCATCACTATGCTGCAACTGAGACGGGCGGAGAAAGACTTCATGCTGCGCTCCGACATCCAGTATCTGGAGCGTTTCCAGACCCTGCACAAGAGCTTCCAGGATAATCTGGCAGCATTGCCGGAGGCTGACCGTGGCAAGCTGGAGCAGGCCAGCCAGCAGTACCGGCAGGACTTCGTTGCCCTGGTGCAGGGGATGCAGGTGCTGGGACTGAAAGAGGATGAGGGACTGCGCAACCAGATGCGGGATCTGGTGCATCAGACCGAGCAGGGCTTTGCGGCTGTCGGCCAGCATATCGCCGACGAGCTGGTACGGCAGACCTCCCGCCTCAACAGTCTGATGCTGGTGTGTGGCGGAGTGATCATAGTGCTGATTGGCGTCATGAGCGTACTGCTGGGCCGCAGCATAGACAGACCCATCTCGCGGGTGAATGACACAGTCAATCGCATCCGTCAGGACAATGACCTGCGCCTCAGGATTGAGTTGAAAGGGGCTGACGAGATGGCCCAGCTGGCGGGTAATCTGGACGTGATGCTGGGCGGCTTTCGCCATCTCATCGGCGACGTGAAGCAGAGCGTGCATACCCTGACCGAGGCGGCGGATCACCTCTCCAGCAACGTCAGGCGCACGAGCGAAGGGGCGTCAAAGCAGTTGCAGGAGACAGATCAGGTGGCGACGGCTTCCACCGAGATGGGCTCCACCATAGAGGAGATAGCACGCAACACAGAGCAGGCTGCCAACAATGCCCAGGCGACCAACATCAAGGCGATGGAGGGGCGCACTGCGGTCGAAAACACGGTTCGCCAGATCCGCTCGCTGGCGGGCAATCTGGAGAGCTCCTCCCGCGAGGTGGCCCAGTTGCAGAAAGAGAGCGAGACCATAGGCTCTGTGCTGGACGTGATCCGCGGCATTGCCGAGCAGACCAACCTGCTGGCCCTCAATGCGGCCATAGAAGCGGCGCGGGCGGGAGATCAGGGCCGTGGCTTTGCGGTGGTGGCAGACGAAGTACGCAGCCTCGCTATCCGTACCCAGAAGTCGACCCAGGAGATCGCCGGCATCATCAGCTCGCTGCAAAAACAGACTGGCAGCATAGTGGGCATGATGGCAACCTGCCGGGAACAGGGCAACAGCAGCTCGGAGCAGGCCAGCACGGCGGGTGATCTGCTGGGACAGATCACTCAGGATGTCACTCACATCATGGACATGAGCACCCAGATCGCCGCCGCCATCGAGCAGCAGAGCCTGGTGGCCAACGAGGTGAATCGCAACGTGACCAACATCCGTGATATCGCCCAGGAGTCGAGTCTGATGGCGGAGGAGAATGCCAAGTCCAGCCATGGGTTGACCGAGCAGGCCAAGCTGCTCCACCAGGCGGTGGCCAAGTACCGGGTGTAGCTGCCTGCACCGGGGGGGATAGTCAAAGGGAGCCATAGTGGCTCCCTTTGTTGTTTGAGGCTGGGTGTTCCTAGATGAGGAACAGGGTGGCCAACCCGAGGAAGATGAAGAAGCCGCCGGTATCCGTGATGGCGGTGATCATCACACTGGCACCTATTGCGGGATCCCGGCCGAGACGGGTCATGGTCATGGGAATGATGACCCCCATCAGGGCGGCGACCAGCAGGTTGATCATCATGGCCAGTGTCATCACGGCACCCAGCGCCGGATCCTGATAGAGCAGATAGGTCGCGACCCCCATGGTGCCGCCCCACACCAGGCCGTTGACGAGGGCTACCCCCAGCTCACGCCACAGCAGGAAGGAGATGTTGCCCGCCTGGATATGCTGCAGTGCCAGTGCTCGGACTATCATGGTGATGGTCTGGTTGCCGGTGTTGCCACCTATCCCCGCGACTATGGGCATCAGGGCCGCCAGCGCCACCAGTTGCGAGATGGTGTGTTCGAACAGACCTATGACCCGTGACGCCACGAAGGCGGTACAGAGGTTGATGGCGAGCCAGGCCCAGCGGGTCTTGACCGCCTTGCTGACCGGGGCGAACAGGTCTTCATCCTCGCTGATCCCCCCCATGCGGCGCAGGTCTGTGTCACTCTCTTCATACACCAGGTCCACCACCTCGGCGACGGTGAGGCGACCCATCAGCTTGCCCTTGGCATCCACCACGGCCGCGGAAATCAGGTCATCCCGCTCGAAGGTTCGGGCCGCCGCTTCATCGTTGTCTTCCGGGTCGAAGGTAACAGGATCCCGCTCCATGACGTTGGCGACCAGGGTATCCGGTTTGTGCAGCAGCAAAGTGGTGAGGGGCAGCTCCCCCTGCAGGCGGTTGCGCCTGTCGATGACGAACAGTTTGTCGGTGTTGACGGGGATCTTGCCGCGCAGGCGCAGGTAGCGCTGCACTGTCGCCAGGCTCACCTCGGCTCGCACCGTGATGATCTCGAAGTCCATCATGGCGCCGACAGTGTGCTTGCCATAGCGGATCACGTCCCGTACCCGTTCGCGCTGGGGCGGGGCCATGGAGGTGAGCAGGCGGCCCATCAGGTTGCGAGGCAGGTACTGGCCCAGATAGATCTGATCGTCGATATCAAGGGAGCGCAGTGCATGTAGCAGCGCCTTGTCGCTCATGCCGTTGATGAGGCTGTCCCACACAGTCTCCGATGCCTCGACCAGGATCTGGCCATGCTTCTCTTCATTCACCAGCTGCCACAGCGCGTGCCGCTCGTCCGGCGGCAGGGATTCCAGGGTATCGGCGACGTCGGCGGCGGGCAGTCGGTTCACCAGACGGATTATTTCGCCAGTCTGGTCGCGCTGCGCCGCATCCTGTGCCGACTGGGGGTCGAGCAGGCTGTCGGTGAGGGCATCGTCGGCCAGCAGCAGGGTGAGGATGCGCCTTCTGTCTTTTTCACGCTGTTTGGCGCTGTTCTTGACGGGGTGAGACATGAAACGGAATTCCTGAAATCGGTTGGCCGGATGACCTCCCCATAGGATACCAGACTCAAAACAGGAGGTTATGACCATGAGTGCCGTCAGACGTCATAAAAAACCGCCGCCATGATGGCGGCGGTCTGAATGGACTGGCAGATAGCGGGTTCAGGCCAGTGCGGCGGCTTGCATCCCATGGTTGGTCTGACCGAACCAGGCGAGCTTGTCGGCCAGGGTTACCACGGAGCCCACCATGATAAGAGCGGGACTCTCGACCCCGACGGCCAGCTCCGGCAGCTGGTCGAGGGTGCCGCGGATGACCCGCTGACGAGGCTGGGTGCCCCGCTCGATCAGCGCCACCGGCGTTGTGCCCGCCTTGCCGTGAGCCGTCAGCTTCTGGCGTATGGTGGCGCACGATGAGAGTCCCATGTAAAACACCAGCGTCTGTTGATCCCGAGCCAGCAGGGGCCAGTCCAGATCCCGGGTGCCACCCTTGCCGTGCGCGGTGACGAAGCGCACGCTCTGGGCGTGATCGCGATGGGTGAGAGGAATGCCCGCATAGGCCGCGCAGCCGCTCGCAGCCGTGATCCCCGGTACCACCTGGAAGCCCACGCCGCTGCCGACCAGCGTCTCCAGCTCCTCGCCGCCCCGGCCGAAGATGAAGGGATCGCCCCCCTTGAGCCGCACCACCCGTTGCCCCTTGCTGGCTTCTTCCAGCAACAGCTGGTTGATGCCCTCCTGGGGAACGCAGTGGTTGCCCGCCTGCTTGCCGACGAAGATACGCCTGGCATCGCGGCGCACCAGCGCCATCACCTCATCGGAGACCAGCCGGTCATAGACCACCAGGTCCGCCTGTTGCATGTGGCGCAGGGCGTGCAGGGTGAGCAGACCGGGATCCCCCGGGCCTGCGCCCACCAGGATCACTTCCCCCTTGGCACCTGCATCCTCGGCAAACAGAGCGTCGGCCAGCTGGTTGGCCGATTCCTTGTCACCCCGTGCCAGCGCCTGACCGAGCCGGTCTGCACCAAGCAGCCGCTCCCAGAACTGGCGCCTCTCTCCCATGCTGGCGAAGCGGGCCTTGACCCTATCACGCAGGCCGCCGGCGAAAACCGCCATGGCGCCCAGATGCTGGGGCAGCAGGGCCTCGAGTTTTTCGCGTAGCAAGCGGGCCAGCACCGGGGCCTTGCCGCCGGAGGAGATGGCCACCATCAGCGGCGATCTGTCTATGATCGACGGCATTATGAAGCTGGATCGTTTGGGGTCGTCCACCACGTTGGCGAAGATGCCCGCCTGGTTGGCGCTCTGGTAGACCAGCGCATTGACTTCATGCCTGTCGGTGGCGGCCACCACCAGCCACTTGCCCGTCAGCTGCGCCGGCTCGAACTCGGCAGCCAGCCAGTCGATCGTCCCGCTGGCGGCAAGGGCTGCCAGCTCGGGGTCGAGCACGGGAGAGACCACTGTCAGCCGGGCGCCGGCGTCCAGCAGCAGGCGCGCCTTGCGCTCTGCGACTTCGCCGCCGCCAACCAGCAGCACGGGTTTGTTGTCGAGTCGGCAAAAGATGGGCAAGTAGTCCATGGGGCCTCCGGATCAGGCGGTTTGGGTCTGGCTGGCGGTGGCGTTGGCGTCTGTCACTGCGACCGGACGATCCGCTTTCGGGGTGGCATACCAGTAGCCCAGCCCCATGAAGAGGGCGCCGGAGACGGTATTGCCGAGGGTCACCCACAGCAGGTTGTGGCCTATGCCGCCCAGGGTGTAGGCCTCGGAATGGGCACCGAACCAGGAGAGGGCGAACAGGGTCATGTTGGCGACCGAGTGCTCGTAGCCGGAGGCGATGAAGGCCAGCAGGCACCACCAGATGGCGATGAACTTGGCGGCACCCTCGGTGCGCAGTGCCATCCAGATGGCGAGGCAGACCAGCCAGTTGCAAAGCACCCCTTTCATGAACAGGGTCAGGGCCGGTGCCTGGGTCTTGGCCAGCGCCACCTTGTGGACCAGGCTGCCCGCATCCGGCAGCAGGCTGCCGCCGTAGGAGTAGATCAGCGCCACTGCTATGGAGCCGAGCAGGTTGCCAGCCCAGGTCTGGGGCAGGATGCGCAGCAGGTCGCCCATGGTGATCTTGCCCGTCTTCACCCCGAAGGTGAGGAACATGGTATGGCCGGTGAACAGCTCGGAGCCGGCGATGATGACCAGGGTCAGGGCGATGCCGAAGGTGGCTCCCATCACCAGAGGGCGAATGCTGGGGTCGACCAGATTGCCGAGAGTGAAGATAAGGATGATGCCCAGGCCCACATAGGCCCCCGCCATGGCGGAGCTGAGCCAGAAGCCCAGCTTGTCGCTGCGCTCGAAGCGGTTGATGCGGGCCGCGTTGGCGGCGCACTTGTTGATGGTGTCGGTATACATAGGTGTTCTCTTTAAGGGAGCCGCCCGCGGGCAGCCCCGATATTCATGGAGTTAAACGGCGACCCAGACTTGCTGATCGCGTACCTCTACGGCATAGGAGGCAATCGACATGGCCGGATTCTCGAAGCAGTGGCCATCGCTCAGGCGAAAGCGCTGCTTCTTGAGCGGGCTGGCAACCCAGAGCGCGCCCTCGTGTTCGCAGATCAGACCCCGCGACAGCACGTTGGCGGCGAAGAAGGGGTCCCGGTTGTCGATGGCGAACACCTCGGCCGCCGCGCTCGGGCGGAACAGGGCGATCTGACGCCCCTCGATCAGAGCGCAGACGCCGGTTCCCGGCAGGATGTCGTTGAGTTGGCAGGCGAATTTCATGATTGAACCTCCACATCGAGCGAAACAGGCATATTCTGGCGCCCTTCCAGCAGGGCACAGACGCCAGTGCCTGGAAAAATCTCATTGAGCTGACAGGCTAATTTCATCACTTTGCCTCCACTTCGATCTGGTAGACGGGAATGCGCTCCGCCGGAGTGGCGGGCCTGTGCTGATCGCGCTCGCTGACGAACTGCACGTCCGGGTCACGCTTGCCGCTGTTGATGAAGTGGCTGAAGCGCTTGAGCTGCTCCTCTTCATTCAGGGTGCGGGACCACTCGCACTCGTAGCTGTCGATCAGCACCTGGATGTCGCGCTCCAGGGTGGCATTCAGTCCCAGCTTGTCGTCGACTATCACCTCGCGCAGGTAGTCGACACCCCCTTCCAGGTTGCCGAGCCAGACCGAGGTGCGCTGCAGCTTGTCGGCGCTGGTGACGTAGAACATCATGAAGCGGTCGATCAGCTTGATGAGGGTCTCTCTATCAAGGTCGGAGGCCAGCAGGTCGGCGTGGCGCGGTTTCATGCCGCCGTTGCCGCCCACATAGAGGTTCCAGCCCGCGTCGGTGGCGATAATGCCGACGTCCTTGCCCTGGGCCTCCGCACATTCGCGGGTACAGCCGGAGACACCGAACTTCATCTTGTGGGGGGTGCGAATGCCCTTGTAGCGGTTCTCGAGGAAGACCCCGAGGCCGACGCTGTCCTGCACGCCGAAGCGGCACCAGGTACTGCCGACACAGGTTTTGGCCATGCGCAGCGCCTTGGCGTAGGCCTGACCTGTCTCGAAGCCCGCGGCCAGCAATTTCCGCCAGATGGCGGGCAGATCATCTTTTTGGGCACCGAACAGGCCGATGCGCTGGGCACCGGTGATCTTGGTGTAGAGCTTGTAGTCGCGGGCCACTTCGGCCACCGCCAGCAGGCCTTCCGGGGTCACTTCACCACCGGCCATGCGCGGGATGACGGAGTAGCTGCCGTCCTTTTGCATGTTGCCGAGGAAGATGTCGTTGGTGTCCTGCAACTGGGTGTTGAGCGGGCTCAGCACATAGCCATTCCAGCAGGAGGCAAGGATGGAGCCGACCGTGGGCTTGCACACCTCGCAGCCATAGCCGTGTCCGTGTCTGGCCAGCAGCTCGTCGAAGCTCTTGATCCCTTCCACCTTGACCAGATGGAACAGCTCCTGACGGGAGTGGGGGAAGTGGGCGCAGAGGTGGTTGTTGACCTCTATGCCCTGCTTCACCAGCTCGGCGTTGAGCACCTGGCTGATGAGCGGCACGCAGCCGCCGCAGCCGGTACCGGCCTTGGTGTGCTGCTTGATGGCGGCCAGGGTGGTGTGGCCCTCGGCGACTGCCTGGGCTATGTCGCCCTTGGAGACGTCGAAGCAGGAGCAGATCTGGGCGGTGGACGGCAGGGCATCCACCCCCAGGGTGGGTTTGGCACCAGCATAGGCGGGCAGGATCAGGGTATCCGGGTGGGCGGGCAGCGGCATGGCGTTGAGCATCAGCTGCAGCAGGTTGCCGTAGTCATCCACATCGCCAACCAGCACGGCGCCGAGCAGGCGACTGTTGTCTTCGCTCACCACGATACGCTTGTAGACGCCGGCCTGATCGTCCTGGAATACATAGCTGTGGCTGCCGGGCGTGCGGCCATGGGCATCGCCGATGGAACCGACGGAGACGCCGAGCAGCTTGAGCTTGGCACTCATGTCCGCCCCTTCGAAGCGGCTGTCGCCACCGAGCAGGTGGTCGACCGTGATCTGGGCCATCTTGTAGCCGGGGGCCACCAGGCCGAAGAAGCGACCTTGCCAGGCGGCGCACTCGCCGATGGCATAGATGTCGGGATCCGAGGTGAGGCAGTGATCGTCGACAGCTACGCCGCCGCGCTCGGCTATGGCCAGTTCGCAATAACGGCCGAGGGTGTCCTGCGGGCGTATGCCGGTGGAGAAGACCACCACATCTACTTCAAGCGTGCTGCCGTCGGCAAAGGCGAGGCGATGCCGGGCGTCACGACCGCCGTGCATCAGGATCTCGCTGGTGCTCTTGCTGGTGTGAACCTGCACCCCCATGGATTCGATCTTGCGGCGCAGCAGCTGGCCACCCTGACCGTCGAGCTGCTCCGCCATCAAGACCGGGGCAAATTCCACCACATGGGTCTCGAGGCCCAGTGCCTTGAGGGCGCCGGCCGCTTCCAGGCCGAGCAGGCCGCCCCCAATGACAACACCGCTCTTGCCGCTCCTGGCGGCGCTGCGGATGGCTTTCAGATCCTCTATGGTGCGATAGACGAAGCACTCGTGGTGCTGACTGCCCGCTATGGGCGGCACCCAGGGGTAGGAGCCGGTGGCCAGCACCAGCTTGTCGTACACGACCACAGTGCCCTTGTTGGAATGCACTTCGCGGGCCGCCCTGTCGATTTTTTTCACCGCTTCGCCGAGCAGCAGGCGGATGCCGTGCTTCTCGTAAAAACCGGGTTTGACGAGGGAGAGATCTTCGCTGGTGTGGTGGGAAAAGTAGGAGGAGAGATGGACACGATCGTAGGCGGGACGCGGTTCTGCACCGAAGACGGTGATCTCGAACCGGTCCGGATCGGCCCGCTCGATCAACTCTTCGATGAAGCGGTGCCCCACCATGCCGTTCCCTATGACGGCCAGCCTGACTTTGCTCATGATTGCCTCTAGTTTGGAGTAATAAAACATCATTCTGAGGCTAGGCTACCCAGTCGCAGGGACGGGACGATTGATGCAAATCAAGTGTCTATTTATATATCTCCTCAGGGGTAATTCGATACAATTCAAAGATATACATAAATAGGTATACCAGTGGTGCATTCTGGGCTTTGGCTGTCACGGGGCAAGGGGGCAAGAGGGGGAGCCCGTCTGGCCAGGCATAATGAAAGAAAACACCTCGACAGAGGTGCTTTCACTGTGTGGCATCTGGTTGGTGCGGCGGATTATGGCGGCGCAGATCACCGCTCTTTCGGAGTGGCCTGATAGGGGGCGCGGGCGCAGGTTTCGCGGATGACGGTGCGCAACCAGCGGTGGGCCGGATCGGCGTCCAGCCGCGGGTGCCAGAGCAGGGCCAGGGTGATCCCGGGCAGGGGAAAGGGCAGGGGCAGAGTCACCAGATCGGCGTGCAGGGAGGCGCAGTGCAGGGCTGGCACAGTCGCGACCAGATCGCTGCCCCGCACCAGCGCCAGCGCAGTGGCAAACCCCGGCACCAGGGTGGCGATGGCACGCTCCAGTTTCAGGGCGGCGAGCGCCTCGTCGACAGGGCCGTGCTCCTGCCCGCGCCGCGACACCAGCACATGGCGGGCGGCGGCATAGCGGGCGGCGGTCAGGGGCTCCTCGCACAGTGGATGGCCCGGCCGTACCACGGCGACGAAGCGATCCTGAAACAGCGCCTGGGTGCGCAGCTCGGGCGCCGTATTGGTGCCGATCACGCCGGTTTCAAAATCCAGCTCACCGCTGCGCAGGGGCTGACTCTCCTTGTCGGGCTTGGCCATGAAATGCAGCCGCACCCCGGGCGCCTCGGCGGCGAGCCGCGCCAGCAGGGCCGCCCCGACACTCTCCACGAAACCGTCGCTGGATCTGAGACGAAAGGTGCGTACTAGGTGGGCCGGATCTATCTCCTGCTGGGGGCGCAGTACGGCCTCGGCCTCCTGCACCAGCTGGCTGACCCGCTCGCGCAGGGCCAGCGCGCGTGGTGTTGGCACCAGCCCCCGGCCCGCGCGCACCAGCAGCGGATCCCCCGTGGTGTCACGCAGGCGGGCCAGTGCCCGGCTCATGGCGGAGGGGCTGAGTTTCAGCCGCCTGGCCGCCCCGGCTACGCTGCCTTCATCGAGCAGCGCATCCAGGGTCAGCAGCAGATTGAAATCGGGGGTGGTCATGGTCGTGCCCTCGCCGAGCCGGGTGTTAGGGGTGACCAACCTGATGGCGGTCGGTTGGATTCATCATACGCGAGAATCCGGCTCTTCATATGGCGTGTCGTGCAGCTATAAGTTGCAAGCCGTGCGTCTTCCGCCAGATACACGCTCTGACTAGCCTTGTCGGCATCATAGTTCGCCGGAGGTCATGCCCATGTCACATTCCATCACAATCCCGACGCCTTTTGCCCGCCGTGTTGGCCTGCTGGCGCTCGGTCTTGCCACCCTGTTGCCCATGCTGGCGGGGAGCATGGCCAACATGGTACTGCCCGCGTTGGGGCAGGTGTTTGCCGTCCCCTTTGCCAGCGTGCAATGGGTACTGGTGGCCTATCTGCTGGGGATTACCTGCCTGACAGTGGTGGCTGGCAGGCTTGGGGACAGGTTTGGCCGCCGGCGTTTGCTGCTCTGGGGCATGGCGTTGTTCGCATTGGCGTCCCTGCTGTGCGCCCTGGCTCCCACCATGGGTTGGCTGATCGCGGCGCGCGTCCTGCAGGGAGCCGGTGCTGCCTGCATGCTCTCTCTGGCGCTCGCCATGGTGGGGCAGCTGGTGCCACCAGAGCGGCGTGGCTGGAGCATGGGACTGCTCGGTACCCTGTCGGCCTGCGGCACAGCCCTTGGCCCCTCGTTCGGCAGCCTCTTGATCGGGGCGTTTGGCTGGCAGGCTCCCTTTCTGTTGCTGGTGCCCGTCAGCCTGCTGGCACTGGGGGCCGGTATGCTGGGTCTGCCACCTGAGGGCGCTTTGCCACAAAGAGAGAGGGTGAACCTGGCGAGTCTGTCGATGCTGGTGATGGCGCTGCTTTGCTACGGGCTGGCGCTGACCTCGGGAGGGACTTTGGCGCTGGGGTTGTGGGCGGGGGCTCTGCTTGTCACTGCACTGTTCATTCGCCGCGAGCGCCTCGACCCCTCTCCCCTGTTGCCACTGGTGCTGTTGGCCGAACCCAGGCTCAGGGGCGGCTTGCTCGCCAGTGCCCTGGTGGCCAGCGTCATGGTGGTGACATTGCTGATCGGCCCCTTTTACCTGCGCGGCGTGTTTGACCTCGATATGGCGACGGTCGGGCTCATGATCTCGGGGGGACCCCTGCTGGCCGCCTTGACGGGTATGCCTGCCGGCTGGCTGGTGGACAGGTTTGGCGTGCTATGGGTCGTTCGGCTGGGGTTGGCTGTCATGGTGATAGCAGCCCTTGGACTGGCAACCCTGACGGCGGGATATGGTCCGCTCGGCTATCTGTTGCCCATACTGCTGCTGACGGCCGGTTATGCATTGTTCCAGACCGCCAACAACAGTGCCGTGGTCGGTAGGGCGAGTGAGCAGGCACGGGGGGCAGTAGCGGGCTTGTTGACCCTGTCGCGCAATCTGGGTCAGCTGACGGGAGCAGCCGGGCTCGGTGGCCTGTTTGCCACTCTGGTGGGGACGCACAATCTGAGCATGGCCATGTCGACCGATCTGGTGTTCGGTACTCAGGTTACCTTTGCCTTGACCGGCCTGCTCACAGGGTTGGCGCTATGGCTGGTGGGGCGCAGACGAGAGGAGGCGCTGGCGTAAGGATCATGAGACACAAAAAAGACGCCTCCATAGTGGAGGCGTCCAGAATAGTCAGTGCTGTGCCGAGACTCGCTTACAGGATAAAGCGGCTCAGGTCCTCATCTTCAATCAACTTGCCGAGGTGAGCGTTGACGTAGTCGGTGTCGATCACGAAGGTCTCGCCGGACTTCTCGGAGGCATCGAAGGAGATGTCTTCCATCAGTCGTTCCATCACGGTATGCAGGCGACGGGCACCTATGTTCTCGGTGCGCTCGTTGACCTGCCAGGCCGCTTCGGCCAGACGACGGATGCCATCCTTGGTGAACTCGATATTGACCCCTTCGGTGGCCATCAGCGCCTTGTACTGATCGGTCAGGGAGGCGTTCGGCTCGGTCAGGATGCGCTCGAAGTCATCTGTGGTGAGCGCGGTCAGCTCGACCCGGATCGGCAGACGACCCTGCAGCTCGGGGATGAGATCCGACGGGCGGGCGACCTGGAAGGCGCCGGAGGCGACAAACAAGATGTGGTCGGTTTTGACCATGCCGTGCTTGGTGTTGACGGTACAGCCTTCCACCAGCGGCAACAGGTCGCGCTGTACCCCTTCACGGGAAACGTCCGGGCCCGAGCTCTCGCCGCGTTTGCAGATCTTGTCGATCTCGTCGAGGAAGACGATGCCGTTGTTCTCGACCGCCGCTATGGCTTTTTGCTTCAGCTCTTCCGGGTTGACCAGACGAGCGGCTTCCTCTTCGATCAACGCCTTCATGGCCTCTTTGACCTTGATCTTGCGCTTTTTCTTCTGGTTCTGGCCCAGGTTCTGGAACAGCCCCTGCAGCTGGTTGGCCATCTCTTCCATGCCCGGCGGTGTCATGATCTCGACGCCCATCGGGGAGGCTGAGAGCTCCAGTTCGATCTCCTTGTCATCCAGCTGACCTTCCCGCAGTTTCTTGCGGAAGATCTGGCGGGTGTTGGAGTTGTCGGCTTTCTCTTCCTCACCCCAGGTGTTGCGCGGGTTGGGCAGCAGGGCGTCGAGGATGCGCTCTTCGGCGGCCTCCTCGGCGCGGTATTTCATCTTCTCCATCTCGGTCTCGCGCACCAGCTTGATGGCGACGTCGGTCAGGTCACGGATGATGCTGTCCACTTCCTTGCCCACATAACCCACCTCGGTGAACTTGGTCGCTTCCACCTTGATGAAGGGCGCGTTAGCCAGCTTGGCCAGACGACGGGCGATCTCGGTCTTGCCGACACCGGTAGGGCCTATCATAAGGATGTTTTTCGGGGTCACTTCATGGCGCATCTCTTCACCGAGCTGCATCCGGCGCCAGCGGTTGCGCAGGGCAACGGCGACGGCGCGTTTGGCATCGGCCTGACCAATGATGTGTCGGTCCAGCTCGTGAACGATTTCTCTCGGGGTCATCTCGGACATGATGGCATTCCTGTATCCGGGGCGGGCAGGGCCCACCCCTTCGAAAATGGGTTACTTGGCTGGCTTATTTAGCTGAATAATCCAGCACTTCTATGGTGTGGTTGCCGTTGGTGAAGACGCAGATGTCGCCCGCAATCTTGAGGGACTTCTCGACTATGGTTTTGGCATCCAGCTCGGTGTTTTCCAGCAGGGCGATGGCCGCGGACTGGGCGAAGTTGCCGCCCGAGCCGATGGCGATAAGATCCTGCTCCGGCTGCACCACGTCACCGTTGCCGGTGATGATGAAGGATTTGTGTTCGTCGGCGACCGCCAGCAAGGCTTCGAGACGGCGCAGGGCGCGATCGGTGCGCCAGTCTTTGGCCAGCGCCACGGCGGCGCGCTCCAGATTACCCTGATGGGCCTGCAGTTTGGCTTCGAAGCGTTCGAGCAGAGTGAAGGCATCGGCAGTACCGCCAGCGAAACCCGCCAGCACCTTGCCGTTATAGAGACGATGAACCTTGCGGGCATTGCCCTTCATGACGGTGTTGCCGAGGGATACCTGGCCATCACCACCGATCACGACCTGACCGTTGCGGCGAACTGAAACTATGGTAGTCACTTTACTTACCTCGCTTGAGCCGAATAACGGCCTGACTGTGCATGGCAAGAAAGATGGGGATGCCCGACTGGCTTTTCAACCCTGGGGGAGTATCCGAAGCGGGTCGACCTCTATCGAGACTCGGTGGCACAGAAAGGAGAAAGGGCCGAGTCTGTCGACCCGGCCCTTTCTCAAGGTTCCCCTGACAGGGTTCACCCCTTCTTGGGGATGCAACCGCTGATGCCAGCGCTTTGCAGCTTGCGGTTGGCCGCATCTGTGGCTGCCTTGCCACTGAAGGGACCCACCATCACCTTGTAGACGGCACCACCGGCCCCGTTGACAACTTGCAGGCTGGAGGAGAGCCCGGCGGTGAAGGCGATACGGGCCTTGAGCGATTCGGCAGAATCCTGCGAACGCAGGGCGGCGCACTGCATCATGTAGCGTCCGCTGTCGTCCCCCGTGGCTGCCGCAACTTGTGGTTTGGGCGCAGCGGCCCGCTCACGTTCCAGTTCTGCACGGATCTCCCGCTCCATCCGCTCCCGGTCCGCCTGACGATCGATCACCTGCTCCTGGGCGCTGGCCACAGGGGCGGGTTTGGCCGGTTGAACCGGTTGCGGCTTGTAGGGCTGCACCTGACCAATGGGCGTACCCGGTTGGGGGATGTCGGTCGGCACCGGCTGCGGCAGTTTCTCCGGCTGCAGGGTGAGCGTCTCCGCCGGTGGTGGCGGCAACACACCCGGCTGGGGAGGTGGCGCTATGACATCGACCTGCTTGTTTTCAAGCCGTTCGATATAGCTCCACTTCTCCTGGGGCAGACCATTGTTCTGCGTTTTGGGCTTGTTGGCCTTGACCTGTTCTTCAATGGTGGGGGCATCGCTGCCCTTGCCATTGATCATGTAAAGGAAGCCGCCGAAACCCGCCAGCAGCGCCCCGGCCAGCAGTGCCGGGATAACAGGAAAGCGGCGAGGTGCCGCTTTCTTGGTGTTACGACCACCGGCCCGTCTTCTCGGGCTGTTGCCGACGTAATCCCGGGTTGCCATCTATTACATGCGCTCCAGGGTATGAATGCCCAGCACGCCCAGACCCAGTTTCAGGACCTTGGCAGTGGCGGCGCACAGCAGCAGGCGGCTCTGGCGGGTGGCTTCATCGACGCCATCCTTGTTGATCGGACAGGCTTCGTAGAAGGTCATGAAGTTGCCTGACAGCTCGTACAGATAGGTACAGAGCAGGTGTGGCATGCCTTTGTCGGCAACGCCGTTGACCGCGTCGGAGAACTGGATCAGCTTCTGGGCCAGTACCTCTTCCGCCTCTTCGTTCAGGGTCACGTTGCCAATAAGCGTGCTGGCATCGATGTTGGCTTTGCGGAAGATGGACTGGATGCGGGTGTAGGCATACTGCAGATAGGGCGCAGTGTTGCCTTCAAACGACAGCATCATGTCCCAGTCGAAGATGTAGTCTGTGGTGCGGTTCTTGGAGAGGTCCGCATACTTGACCGCGCCCATGGCGATGGCGTTGACCACGTTGGCCTTCTCTTCGGCAGAGAGGTCGCTGTTGCGGCTCTCCAGCAGGGCGGCGGCGCGCTCTTCCGCTTCATTGAGCAGGTCAACCAGCTTGACGGTACCACCGGAGCGGGTCTTGTAGGGACGGCCATCCTTGCCCAGCATCATGCCGAAGGCGTGGTGCTCGAGCGGTACGGATTCCGGTACATAGCCCGCCTTGCGGGTGATGGTCCAGGCCTGCATCAGATGCTGGTGCTGACGGGAGTCGATGAAATACATGACCCGGTCGGCGCCCAGGGTTTCATAACGGTATTTGGCACAGGCGATGTCGGTGGTGGTGTAGAGGAAACCGCCATCGCTCTTCTGGATGATGACGCCCATGGGCTCGCCATCCTTGTTCTTGAATTCGTCCAGGAAGACAACGGTGGCGCCTTCGCTCTCGACCGCCAGCCCTTTGGCTTTCAGGTCGGTGACGATTTGGGGCAGCATGTCGTTGTACATGGACTCGCCCATGATGTCCTTGTTGGTCAGGGAGACATTCAGGCGGTCGTAGTTGATCTGGTTCTGTTCCATGGTCATGTCGACCAGCTTCTTCCACATGGTGCGGCAGTACTCATCGCCACCTTGCAGCTTGACCACGTAGTTGCGCGCACGCTCGGCGAAGGCTTCGTCTTCGTCGTAGCAACGCTTGGCCTGGGTGTAAAAGGCTTCCAGATCCTTGAGCGCCATGTCGCTGGCGTGCTCGTTGGCCATCTTCTCCAGATAGGCGATCAGCATGCCGAACTGGGTACCCCAGTCACCAATGTGGTTGGCGCGCACAACCTTATGGCCGAGGAACTCCAGAGCACGAGCGGCCACATCACCGAGCACGGTAGAGCGGATGTGGTGCACCGCCATCTCTTTGGCGACGTTCGGCGCCGAGTAGTCCACCACCACGGTTTGCGGCGTCGGCAGCTTCACGTTGGCGTTGGCGCTGGTCACCATGGCCTCGACCTGGCCGGCCAGCCAGCGCTGGTCGAAGAAGAAGTTGATGAAGCCGGGACCGGCGATCTCGACCTTAGCGATCAGATCCGAGGCGGGCAGGTTTTCAATGATGGCAGCGGCCAGCTCACGGGGATTCTTGCGGGCCGGTTTGGCCAGCAGCATGGCCAGGTTGGTGGCCAGGTCACCGTGAGCCTTCTCCTTGCATCGGTCTACTTGCACCCGGGCTTCCAGGTCCGCCGGCAAGACGCCTGCTGACTTGAGATTGGCTACCGTTTGTTCAAGTAGATGATGAATATGCTCTTTCATAACTGACCACCAAGGTTGCGCGTCGAAAAATGACTGATATATAAGGGCGTGAATTTTACCCGCATCGGCCCGAGAAAACTATAGGGACGGCCCGCCAGAGTTGGTCGGGCGGATATTTCACTGCATTTGCCACCACTATCCAGAATATTCACTGGGATAAGCGGTGCTTATCCATTTCTACTGCATATCGAATCGGGTTGTCCAGGCTATTTTCCCCTGATTGTTAAGGGTTTTTCTATTCCAACTGGCACTCAATGATCTGCTCTGGTGCGGCCGTCGTATCAAGAAGCATCTCCAACAGAGGAATAACCTGATGAAACTGGCGCTGTTTCCCCTCTCGGCTCACTTGCTGCCCGGTGGCATCATGCCGCTGCGCATCTTCGAGCCCAGATACCAGCGCATGATCGCCGAGGCGGGAGATCAGGGCTTTGTGCTCTGCATGCTCGACCCCCGTCAGCCCGATGCGCTGCGCAACATGTACCCCATTGCTACCCGGGTGCGAATAGTCGATTTCGATCAACTGCCGGACGGTCTGCTGGGCATTACAGTGCTCGGCATGGAACGGGTCAGGATCGTCGATCTGTGGCAGGAGTCCGACGGGCTGAGAGTCGGCGAGGTGGAACTGCTGCCGCTCTGGCAGACAGGACGGCTCAATGCCGACCAGCACTCCCTGGTCAGTGCATTGCAGGAGGTGTTCAACGACTACCCGGAGTATGCGGCGCTCTACCACAACCCCGACTGGGATGATGCCAGCTGGGTGGCCCAGCGCTGGCTGGAGGTGTTGCCCATTCCCGTGGAGCAGAAGCAGTGGCTGCTGGCGGCGGAGAACAACCTGCCCGCCCTTTCCCTGCTGAGCGGCCTGCTGGTTGCCACTCATTGAGCGCGAATGTGCGACCCAGGGGTGATCCTTTTTCCGCGTCAGGCGTAATGGTGATGACCACAACATTCAAGGTATGGCGCAATGGCATATACTGGCCAACCCCAATCGACTCTGCGCAGGATATCGCCCCCCATGGACAATCCAGATGGCGATCTGAAGTCTCTTCTCATCCGGGTGGCCGAACATGCCGACAAGGCCGCGTTTGCCACTCTGTTCACTCACTTTGCGCCGCGCATTCGCAGCTACGGCCTGCGTCACCTCGGCAGCGAGGCCAACGCCATGGAACTGGTACAGGAGACCATGCTGCTGGTGTGGCAGAAGGCTCGTCTCTACCATCCCGAGAAGGGGGCACCAACCACCTGGATCTACACCGTCATGCGCAACCAGAGCTTCGACATGCTGCGCCGCCGCCGCGCCAGCAAGGAGGATCTCTGCGCCGAGGAGTTGTGGCCCATGCTGGAGTTCAGAGCGGAAGAGGAGCATCTGAGCGGTGGTGAGGATGCGGTGCTGACCCGCCAGATGGCGCACTATCTTGCCACCCTGCCGGAACCGCAACAGCAGGTGGTGCGCGGCATCTATCTGCAGGAGTTCTCCCAGCAGGAGCTGGCGGAGCGACTCGGCGTGCCCCTTGGCACCATCAAATCCCGCCTCAGACTGGCATTACAGAAATTGAAAGAGCAAGTGGAGCAAGGCCATGATTAAAACCCATCCGACTCACGCCATGTTGCGCGACTTCGCTGCCGACGAGCTGCCCCTGCCGCTGGCCGTCGGTGTCTCTGCCCATTGTGAGCTCTGCCCCGAGTGTGCTGCCAGTCTGCGAGCCTGCGAAGAGGAACTGGCTCGCCAGTATCTGGAGCCGACCGAGCAGCCAGCCGAGGTGAGCGAGCCCATGCCAGCCGGACTCGATGCCGTACTGGCCGGCATATTGCAGCAGCCAGTGGCCAGCCAGGCCGAGCTCGGCCAACCGGCGCCGTCCACCCCCGAATTGCAGGTAGCCGGCCATTCATACCGCCTGCCTAGGGTGCTTGCCCGTCACCATGCCCCCAAGTGGCGCCACATCGGTGCCATTCGCCAGCACAGTTTGCCGCTGGACGAGATGGGGGCCCGCGCCAGTCTGTTTCACATCGAGGCCGGTGGTCGCATCCCCGAGCACACCCATCAGGGTTATGAGCTGACCCTGTTGCTGGCGGGCAACATGCAGGATGGTGACACCTGCTATCAGGCGGGGGACTTCATCTGGCGCGATGCCAGCCATGCCCACAGCCCGCATACGCCGGATGGTTGCCTCTGCTACACGGTGCAGGATGCGCCGGTCCAGTTCACCAAGGGACTGTCGCGGCTGCTCAACGGCATCACCCATCGTCTCTATTGAGGTGGGGCAGCAATAGAAAAAGGGACCGAAAGGTCCCTTTTTCATTCGGCTATTTGCCTGTCATCAGGCAACAAACACCAGGTAGACGGCGAAGGCTACGATGAAGCGGTATATGGCGAACGGGATGAAGTCGAGGCGACGGATCAGCGCCAGGAAGGTCTTGATGGCAATCATGGCGACCACGAAGGCAGTGATGAACCCCACCGCAAACATGGGAAAGTCGGCCATGGAGAGGAGGTCGCGGCTCTTGTAGAGATCCAGCCCGCTTGCCGCCACCATCATGGGCACCGCCAGAATGAAGGAGAACTCGGCAGCCGCCTGACGGCTGATCCCCATCAGCATGCCGCCGCTGATGGTGGCACCGGAGCGGGAGAAACCGGGCCAGAGCGCCAGACACTGGAACAGACCTATGCCGAACGCCTGCTTGTAGCTGATGTCATCCAGGGTCTCGGAGCGTACCGCCGGACGAAACTTCTCGGCGATGATCAGCAAGATGCCGCCGGCAACCAGGGCGTACATCACGGTTTCCGGTCCGAACAGGTTGGCCTTGATCCAGCTGTGAATCCCCAAGCCGATGATCACGGCGGGCAGCATGCCGAGGATGATGTGCACCAGGGAGAGGGTGGCGTGATCCTGAGGTGGTTTCTGGCCAAAGTGGATGCCAATCAAGCCAAACAGGCGGCGCCAGAAGACGGCCACGACAGCGAGAATGGAGCCCATCTGGATCACCACTTCGAAGGTGGCGGCCTTGGGCCCTTCGAAGCCCAGCAGGTGGCCGACGATGATCATGTGGCCGGTCGAGGAAACGGGCAGAAACTCGGTCAGGCCCTCTACTATGCCCAGCACAAAGGCGACAAACAGGGCGTAAGACTCTGTCATGGTTCAGATCTCTTGGTTGATTGGTCCGGATAAGGTCAACCCCGAGCTGGGTCGGGGTGGCCAATGATGGAGGAAAACCGGGCAGGCAACCAGAAAATATTGGGGCGCTGTGAGGGGCTGTCGTCATACAGGGTTGCCAGATCCCACCCTGCCCCTCCCTGGCCAGGAGAGGGGGGTCCATCTCTCGGGGAAGGTGCCGCCGTCACGCCCTTCTTGTCCACGCCGATGCAGCAGTGGCTTCTCCCCTTGCAAGGGAGGCGGCGGGAAAGGGTCAGGCCAGGGTCGTCTCAATCTGCCGTTGCAACGGCTCATCCAGCGGGGGTAAGGCGAGGGCATCGACAGCGTTCACTATCTGCTGGGGGCTGCTGGCGCCAATCAGGGCGCAGCTCACCACGGGATCGCGCAGCACCCACTGCAGCGCCAGTTGTGACAGATCCTGTCCTCGCTGCTGCGCCAGGGTGTGCAGGGCACGGATCCTGGCCAGCTTGTCCGGAGTGATCTGTTCCGGCTTGAGAAAGGGGCTACCGCTGGCGGCACGGGAATCCGCCGGTATGCCCGCCAGATAACGGTTGCTGAGCAGGCCGCCAGCCAGTGGCGAAAAGGCCACTACGCCAACGCCTTGCTCGCGGCAGACCGGCAGGGTTTCGGCCTCTATTTCCCGCTGAAACAGGGAGTATTTGAGCTGATTGACCAGGCAGGGAGTCCCGAGTTCGGCCAGCCGGCTTGCCGCCCGGGCGGCCAGTTCGGCCGGATAGTTGGAAAGACCGACATAGAGCGCCTTGCCCTGACGCACCATGAGCGCCAGTGCCTGGCAGGTTTCTTCCAGCGGGGTGAGGGGATCCGGCCTGTGGTGATAGAAGATGTCCAGGTAGTCGAGTCCGAGCCGGCGCAGACTCTGGTGCAGGCTGGCAAACAGATACTTGGCGCTGCCGCCGTCGCCGTAAGGGCCGTCCCACATCACATAACCCGCCTTGCTGGCGATGATCAGCTCGTCTCTGTAGGGGGCCAGACTGCCCTTGATCACGCGGCCGAAGGTGGTCTCGGCGGAGCCGGGGGGCGGCCCGTAGTTGTTGGCCAGATCGAAGTGGGTGATGCCCAGATCGAATGCCTGATGCACCATGGCCTTCACCCTGGCGGGATCGCTGCCCTCGCCGAAGTTGTGCCACAGCCCCAGCCCTATGCTGGGCAGGCGCAGGCCGTGGCGGCCGACGGATCGATAGGGTTGGTGCTGGTAACGGTCGGGGGCGGCTAGGTAGTTGTCATCCATAAAGACTCCTGAATCGGCTCGATAACTGTCAGTGTGCTGTCATGCCCGGTGTCGTTGGCCAAAGCTCCCACCCTTGCCGGAAGAAAGGGCGCACACAAAGCGCTTCCCTGCCAGAGGGGGTGTCAGCCGGTTCCTCCCCTGACAGAGGGGAGGTCGGGAGAATGACGCCACCAGCACCTGTTTTAGTCTGCGGGGATAAAACGGTAACGGGTCTGGTGATGATAGTGCTGGCCCGGCAGCAGCCAGGGATCACCGAGCGCTGGCCGGTTGGGACTGTCCGGCAGCTGCTGCGCTTCAAGGCAGAAGCCGTCGTAATCCTGATGGGGCTGACCGCTGCGGTTCGGCGTGCTGGCCAGCCAGTTGCTGGTGTAGAACTGCAACGAAGGCTGGTTGGTATAGACCTCCATCGTCAGCTGTTTATCCCCCGACACCACCTGCGCTGCTCGCCCCTGTTCAGGACCATTGAGGAGAAAAGCGTGATCGTACCCCTTGGCCTGCCGTTGCTGGGGGTGGCTCAGCCAATCCAGGCCCATGGGGCGTGCAACCCGCAGATCGAAGGGACCTTCCACTGGCGCAATGGCCAGCGGCAGGCCGCTGCCGTCGGTAGGCAGGAAGTAGTCGGCATTGAGACTGATGGCATGGTCGCGCACATCGCCGCCCTTGCTGCCCCCATCCAGATTGAAATAGGCGTGGCTGGTGAGGCTGACCGGAGTAGGGGCATCTGTGCTGGCTCTGAACTCCACCACCAGGTCGTACTGTTCCAGTCGATACTCCATCGTCACCCGCAAGTTGCCGGGAAAGCCCTGATCCCCTGCCTTTGACAGCAGGACGAGTTTGACCCGATCCGATTCCTGTTCCTTGATCTGCCAGATCCTGTGATGAAACCCCTCCTGTCCACCGTGCAGGCAGTGAGGCGGTTGATTGGCATCCAGAGCCCAGTGCTGGCCATCACGCACCAGCTCTGCCCCGCCGATGCGGTTGGCAAAACGGCCCGCGACGGCGCCCAGCCACACCTGTTGTGCGGGATAGGCTTCATCGGCGCAGCCCAGCAGCACTTCACGCCTTGAGCCTGCCACCGGCAGGGTGAGGGAGGTGAGGGTGGCGCCAAAATCGAGGCCGCGCAGGCGCAGCCCTTCTTCATTTTCCAGCTCGAATGGTGTCATGGCTTGCCTGCCCCTGTGCCTGTATGGGTACGGCAGACATGGCTGTCAGTTGTGATGATCGGGTGCATGCCGTCATGGGGTGTGAAGGCTGTCATAGCTTGCCCGCTCCTGTGCTTGTATGGGTACGGCAGACATGACTGTCAGTCGTGATGATTGGGTGCATGCCGTCATGGTGTGTGAAGGCTGTCATAGCTTGCCCGCTCCTGCACTGGCGCGGCAGACATAGCTGTCGGCCTTGATGCCGAAGCGGGCCGGGTACTCGGCGTCGACGGCGGCAATCACCTCGGCGACCTGCGCCGGGCGGAGCAGGGCAACCACGCAGCCACCGAAGCCGCCACCTGTCATCCGCACACCGCCCTCGCGGCCAAGCTTGGTTTTTATGATCTCCACCAGACCGTCGATGGGGGGCACTGTGATTTCGAAGTCATCGCGCATGGCGGCGTGGGACTCGGCCATCAGTTGGCCGAGGCGTACCAGGTCGCCGGACTCCAGCGCATCGGCAGCGGCCAGAGTACGGGTGTTGTCGCCCACCACATGGCGGGCGCGGCGGTAACAGACCTCATCCAGCCCGGCTTTGCCTGCTTCCAGTGCAGCCAAGTCCAGATCCCGCAGTGCCTTGACCCCGTAGTGGCGGGCGGCGGTTTCACACTGCTGGCGGCGGGTGTTGTACTCGCTGTCCACCAGACCGCGGCGCACGTTGGAGTTGACGATCAGCACCGCCAGGTCGGATGGCATGGGGATGAGGCGGGTTTCGAGCGAGCGGCAGTCGAGCAGCAGGGCATGATCCTGCTTGCCGCTGGCGGAGATCATTTGATCCATGATGCCGCAGTTGCAACCGACGAACTGGTTCTCCGCCTGCTGACCGTTGAGGGCAATCTCGGCTTGGCTGATGTGAAGCCCCAGCGCCTCCTTGAAAGCCTGGCCTATGGCCACTTCCAGCGAGGCGGACGATGAAAGACCTGCCCCCTGCGGCACGTTGCCCGAGACCACCAGATTGAGGCCGTGCAAGGCCTGGCCGCGCTCCTGCAGATACTTCACCACACCGCGTACATAGTCGCTCCAGCGTTGGCTGGGGTGGTGCTCTATGGGCTGGTTCAGGTCGAACAGGTCGCGCTGGTTGTCGTAATCGGCGGCGATCACCTGCACCTGACAGTCGCTGCGCAGACCGATGGCGACACAGGTTTCGTAGTCGATGGCGCAGGGCAGTACGAAGCCGTCGTTATAGTCGGTGTGCTCGCCGATGAGATTGACGCGGCCGGGGGCGCGCACCAGCAGGTCAGGTTGCTGTTCGAACTGCTCGATAAAAACGGCGCTGACGCGTTGGCTGGGGGTCATAGGGCCTCCTCATTGGCTTGGCTGGTGTGTTTGTAGTGGATTGGACTGAGTGCGCGAAGTCGTTCTGCCGCTTGTTCCGGCGTCAGATCGCGCTGGGTCTCTGCCAGCATCTCGAAGCCCACCATAAATTTGCGCACTGTGGCAGAGCGCAACAGCGGCGGATAGAAGTGGGCGTGCAGTTGCCAGGCCTCGGGGCAGTCTGAATGGGGCGGGGCGAAGTGCCAGCCCATGGAGTAGGGAAAGCTGCACTCGAACAGATTGTCGTAACGGCTGGTGAGCTCCTTGAGCGCCACCGCCAGATCCTGCTGCAGCTCGGGGGTGAGGCTCAGCAGGGAGGGGACATGGGTCTTGGGCAGCAGCAGGGTTTCGAACGGCCAGGCGGCCCAGAAAGGAACGACTGCCAGCCAGTGTGCTGTTTCCACTACGATGCGGCTGCGATCCGCCAGCTCCCGCTCCACATATTCGACCAGCAGCGGGCGGCCGTGCTCGGCCAGCCAGTCGCGCTGGTGCTGCTCTTCGCGGGCGATCTCGTTGGGCAGAAAGTCGCTGCCCCAGAGCTGGCCATGGGGATGGGGGTTGGAGCAGCCCATGACGGCGCCCTTGTTTTCAAACACCTGCACCCATTGCCACTGGCTCGACAGCTCGGCCACCTGTTCCATCCAGGTGGTGATCACTGCCTCTATGGCGGGCAGCGGCAGCTCGGGCAGTGTCTTGCCGTGATCCGGCGAGAAGCAGATGACCCGGCTGGTGCCGCGGGCGGCTTCCAGTTTCAACAGGGGATCCTGGTCGCCGCGGGTGACCGGTGTGTCTTGCATCAGGGCGGCGAAGTCGTTGGTGAAGACGAAGGTGCCCTGATAGTCCGGGTTCTTGTCGCCGGTGACGCGCTGGTTGCCCGCGCAGAGGAAGCAATCCGGATCGTGGGATTGGCTCGGCGCCTGACTGACCTTCTCGACCTGGCCTTGCCAGGGGCGTTTTGCCCTGTGGGGGGAGACCAGCACGTATTGACCGGTCAGCGGGTTGAAACGACGGTGGGGGTGATCAACAGGGTTGAACATCATCACTCCTCATTACCTGATGAAATGGATTGGGTGGCCGCCAACGGGGCCTGGAAGAGAGGGCGAGCGGCGCTGTGCATGCTTACGCCTCGTACCCCTGTGGATTTCTGGACTGCCAGCGCCAGCTGTCGGCGCACATGGTTGCGAGATCCCGGTTGGCGCGCCAGTTCAGCTCGCGCTCTGCTTTGCTCGGGTCGGCCCAGCACTCGGCGATGTCGCCAGGGCGTCTTGGTTCGATGCGGCAGGGTAGCGGTTGACCGGAAGCGGCTTCGAACGCTGCGACCATCTGCAGCACGCTCTGGCCCTGGCCCGTGCCCAGATTGTAGGTATGCACGCCGCCCTGACGGGCGCAATGCTGCAGTGCTTTGACATGCCCCTCGGCGACATCCATTACGTGGATGTAGTCGCGCACCCCTGTGCCATCGACGGTGGGGTAATCGTTTCCAAAGACGGAGAGAGTGTCGCGGCGGCCGATGGCGACCTGGGTCAGAAAGGGCATCAGATTGTTGGGGATACCCTGGGGATCCTCCCCCATGGTACCGGACTCGTGGGCCCCGACCGGGTTGAAGTAGCGCAGCAGCGTCATACTCCAGTGCGGTTCGGCCCGTTGCAGATCCTCGAGGATCTCTTCGATGATCAGTTTTGATCGACCATAGGGATTGGTGGCGCTGCGGGGGAAATCTTCCCGGATGGGCGTGCTGGCCGGATCACCATAGACGGTGGCCGAGGAGCTGAAGACCAGGCTGTTGACCCCCGCGCGTTTCATCGCCTGCAGCAGGGTGAGGGTGCCAGCGAGGTTGTTTTCATAGTACTCGAGGGGAAGGCGGGTCGATTCACCGACCGCCTTGAGGGCGGCAAAATGGATCACGGCGGCTATCTGCTGTTCGGCGAAGATGCGATCCAGCAGTGCCGGGTCACGTATGTCCCCCTGATAGAAGAGGGGAGCACGCCCGCTGATGGCGGCGATGCGGGCCAGCACACCCACCTTGCTGTTGCAGAGATTATCCACCACCACAGGCTCCATCCCAGCGGTCTGCAGGGCCAGGCAGGTGTGGCTGCCAATATAGCCGCAGCCGCCGGTGACCAGTACTTTCATCCTCTTCTCCATGCTGAAAAAAGCCTGTGAAGGAGTTTAGCCGAGCCCCTGACGAGCAAACTGTGAACTGCTTAACAAAAGCATGTAAACGATTACACTTGCGCGTGTGGTCATAAATGATACGACTTGGCTTTTTCCCCTGTCATCACTGATGATGCCCGGTATAATGGCTCCGTCTTGAACTGTGAAATAAGTGAAAACAGCATGAGTACCATCAAGGATGTCGCCCGTTTGGCCAATGTATCTGTGGCAACGGTTTCACGGGTGATGAACAACTCACCCAAGGCCAGTGCTGCTTCTCGCGAGGTGGTACAAAAAGCCATGGCCGAGTTGGGCTATACCCCCAACGCCAACGCCCGAGCACTGGTCAGCAAGACCTGTGACACCATGGGCGTGCTGGTGGGTGACGTGGCAGATCCCTTCTTCGGTGCCCTGATCAAGGGGGTCGCTGCGGTGGCGGTGGAGCAGGGATTGCACCTGCTGATGGGTAATGGTTTTCACAGGGCGCAGCAAGAGCGCGAGTCCATCGACTTGCTGATCGGCAAGCGGTGCGAGGCGCTGGTGGTACACAGCAAGGCGTTGAGTGACGAGGAGTTGATCGATTACGCCCTGCGGGTGCCCGGCATGGTGCTGATCAATCGCGACATTCCTGCCTTGAAGGGGCGCTGCATCGCTCTCAATAATCGACAGGGGGCCGCCACTGCGACCCGGCATCTGCTGGAGCTGGGCCACCGGCATATCGCTTTTCTCAGCTCGGACCACGCTATTGAGGATGCTACCTTGCGGTTGCAGGGTTACCAGGATGCGCTGACCGAGGCTGGGCTGCGCGCCGATCCCGAGCTGGTCGAGAGCGGCATGCCCAACGAGGAGGGGGGGGAGCGCGCCATGCTCAACCTGCTGGCCAAAGGGCAGCCCATCACGGCCGTGGTTGCCTACAACGATGCCATGGCGGCGGGGGCCATCTCCGTGCTGGCTGACAACGGCCTCAAGGTGCCTGAGGAGGTCTCGGTGGTGGGCTTCGATGACATCATCTACGCCCGATACCTGAGGCCCAAGCTTTCCACCATGCGTTATCCCATCGAACTGATGGCGGCCCAGGCTGCCAAGCTGGCGTTGCAGCTGGCGGCGGGTGAAAGTGAAGCTGTGCAGAGCCGTATTTACACCCCGACGCTGATCAATCGTCACTCTGTGGCACCCGTTCGAGCCTGATCCCTCCTGTTTCCGTCAGTTTCCTGTCCCGGATCGCCCTTTTTCAGGTGGGCGATCCGGCGGCGCTCATTTTTACCTTCATTTAGCGATTTTTTACCCTGTTTTACTTAACACAATGAGTGTAATCGTTTACATCTGTGTGAGCGAGATCGCCGATCCCCAGGCAAAACTCCCCTACACTGCATTGGTTTTCAGCGTCGATGCAGGGAGAGAAAAAGATGCTCAGGGAGATAGTGGCCCGTCAGGATTGGCAGACCCAGGCGATTACATCGGTGAATCGTCTGGCGGCTCATACCCCCTTGTTCAGCTGGCGCAGCGAGGCGGATGCCCGTACCGCTCTCGCCTCACCGTCACGGTTGCTGCTGGATGGCGAATGGCGTTTCTCCTTCTTCGAGGCACCGGAGTTTGTGCCTGAGCAGTGGCTAGAGCAGGATCTGGCGGATGCCTGTGCCATCTCAGTGCCCGGCAACTGGCAGCTGGATGCCGCCTATCCGGCGTCACGTCCCGCCACTGACGGCCCCATCTACACCAATATCAAGTATCCCTTCCCCTGTGATCCGCCCCGGGTACCGGCAGACAATCCGACCGGCTGTTACTCCCGCGAGTTCGAGTTGCCCGCCGACTGGCTGGCCAGCGGCCAGACTCGCATCATCTTCGACGGGGTGGACAGCGCCTTCTACCTGTTCTGCAACGGCCGCTGGATCGGTTATTCCCAGGACAGCCGGCTGCCTGCCGAATTCGATCTGAGCCCATGCCTCAATGCCGGTCGCAACCGGTTGGCGGTGCTGGTGCTGCGCTGGTCTGATGGCTCCTATCTGGAAGATCAGGACATGTGGCGCATGAGCGGCATCTTCCGTTCCGTCAGCCTGCTGCACAAACCCGATCGCCATCTGATGGATGTGCGGCTGACACCCGTGCTGGATGCCTGTTATCGGGATGCTCGCCTCAAGGTGGCGCTGCAAGTCAATGAGGGCGCCGGGCTGGCGGTGGAGGCCAAGCTCTATTTCGGTGAGACGCTGATCGCCGACCGGCGCCAGCCGCTGGGCACAGGCGCCATCGACGAGAAGGGCGCTTACACAGACAGGGCCGAGCTATGGCTGGAGGTAGCGGCGCCGCACAAGTGGAGCGCCGAGACGCCCCACCTTTATCGACTGACCCTGACCCTGCTGGATGAACAGGGCGAATCCATCGAGAGCGAGGCCCATGACGTGGGTTTTCGGGCGGTGGAGATCCGTGACGGTCTGCTGCGGGTCAATGGCCAGCCTTTGCTCATTCGCGGTGCCAATCGTCATGAACACGATCCCGCCTTGGGCCATGTGGTGACCCCTGCCGCCATGGAGCAGGATCTGCGGTTGATGAAACAACACAACTTCAACGCGGTGCGCTGCTCCCACTACCCCAATCATCCTGACTTTTATCGCCTTTGCGATCGGCTCGGTCTCTACGTGGTGGACGAGGCGAACCTGGAGACCCACGGCATGGTGCCCATGGGGCGACTGGCGCAGGATCCCGCCTGGAGTGGTGCGTTTCTGGAGCGGGTCACCCGCATGGTGGCGCGCGACTTCAACTACCCCTCCATCATCATCTGGTCACTGGGCAACGAATCCGGCTATGGCCCTGCCCACGACGCCATGTATGGCTGGCTCAAGCGCAGTGATCCGAGTCGTCCGGTCCAGTACGAAGGGGGCGGGGCAGACACGGCCGCTACCGACATCATCTGCCCCATGTATGCCCGTACCCATCAGGATCAACCCTTCCCGGCCGTGCCCAAGTGGGCGCTGGCCAAGTGGATCGGCCTGCCGGGCGAGACCCGGCCACTCATCCTGTGTGAATACGCCCATGCCATGGGCAACAGTCTGGGGGGCTTTGCCCACTACTGGCAGGCGTTTCGCGATCATCCCAGGCTGCAGGGCGGCTTCGTGTGGGATTGGGTGGATCAGGGGCTCGACAAGCAGACCGGCGATGGCCGCCACTATTGGGCTTACGGCGGTGACTTCGGCGACCAGCCCAACGATCGCCAGTTCTGCTGCAACGGCCTGCTGTTTCCGGACAGGACGCCCCATCCCGCCCTGTTCGAGGCAAAGCGGGCCCAGCAATTTTTCGAGCTGACATTGTTGAGCCAGCATCCCCTGGTGGTGGGGATCGACAGTGAATACCTGTTCCGTACCACGGATAACGAATTGCTGCGCTGGCGACTGTGCGAGAACGGCGTTGTCGTGCTGCAGGGGGAATGCCCACTCACACTCGCGCCTCGGGCCAGCGTGGCGCTGACCTTGCTGGATACGCTGCCAGCCTTTGCGGCAGGCTCCCTCGCCTGGCTGGAGCTGGCCATAGTGCAACCCGCAGCTACGGCCTGGGCCGAGCCGGAGCATGAAGTGGCGCACCAGCAATTTATGCTGCCAACGCCCATGGCTATTCCGGCGGCGTTTAACCCTGCCGCGATAAGCGAGCAGCCGGATCACTGGCTTGTCTGTGCGGCTGGCAGCGAGTGGCAACTGGACAAAAGCAGCGGCCGCATCCGTAGTTGGCAGAAACATGGCCGCGAGCGACTGAGGGGGGCCATTGCCGATCACTTCTATCGTGCGCCGCTGGACAACGACATAGGCACCAGCGAAGCGGATCACGCCGATCCCAACGCCTGGATTGCCCGTTGGGAAAGGGCAGGGCTCAACCATCTGCAGCATCGCTGTCTCGGGTTGGAGGTCAATGCTCATCAGGGCTGTGTAGTGGTCACTCACGGTTACTTCGTCAACGAGGCGCTCAAGCTATCGACCCGCTGGCAACACAGCTTTGGCGCCGATGGCGCCATGGGGCTCACCATCAGGGTGGAGGTCGCCGCAGACATGCCATCGCTGCCCCGCATCGGTGCCAGGCTCTGGCTGGATGAAGGAGTGAACCATGAGTTCAATGAGGTGAGCTGGCTGGGCCGCGGCCCCCATGAGAACTATCCTGATCGCCTGTTTGGCGCTGATCTCGGTCGCTGGCAGTTGCCTCTGACGGCTCTGCACACCCCTTATGTGTTCCCGACCGACAACGGACTTCGCTGTGATACGCGCCAACTGTTGCTGGGGGACTTGACGTTCGAAGGGCAGTTCCACTTCAGCGTCAGTCGCTACAGTCAGCAGCAGTTAACCCTGGCGCGTCATCAGACCGATCTGGTGGCGCAGGGAGGCCTGCACCTCTGTCTCGATGGTTTTCATATGGGAGTGGGTGGCGATGACTCCTGGAGCCAGAGCGTGCGACCGGAATATTGGTTGCAGCCAGGGAGCTACTATTGGAGCTGTGTTCTACGCTGAATCTGACCTGTTCATAGGTAGCGAGAAGGCACGTTCAGGTCCCCACCAAGCGGAGTTAACTTCAACGTCATGATTTTTAATGAGTTTATTGCTATGTAACAGAGTGTAAACGTTTTCATTTTGTTGCCATGATCACAGACCGGCATACAACAAACTGATTACATTAGGCTGGCGCCAGTTCAATTGGTGTACAGCATTCCCTACAAAAACAGATAGAGAGATCGGAGCATAACAATGAAAAAAATCACGACAGTTGCCGCCGTACTGATGAGCCTGATGGCAGGGGCCACTGCCCATGCCGAAACCCGTTTGGGGGTGACCGTCTACAAGTACGACGACAACTTTATGGCTGTGGTACGCAAGGCCATCGAGAAGGAAGCAGCGGCAAACCCGGGTGTGGAGCTGCTGATGAATGACTCCCAGAATGACCAGTCCAAGCAGAACGATCAGATCGACGTGCTGCTGGCCAAGGGCGTGAAGGCCCTGGCGATCAACCTGGTTGACCCGGCGGCTGCCCCTGTCGTGATTGAGAAGGCCCGTGGCGAAGATATTCCGGTCGTCTTCTACAACAAGGAGCCGAGCACTGCCGATCTGGCCAGCTATGAGAAGGCTTACTACGTGGGTACCGATTCCAAGGAGTCAGGCATCATTCAGGGTCAGCTGATCGCCAAACACTGGCAAGCCCATCCCGAGTGGGATCTGAACAAGGATGGCGTCATCCAGTTCGTGCTGCTCAAGGGCGAGCCGGGCCACCCGGATGCCGAAGCCCGCACCTCCTACGTCATCAAGACTCTGAACGATGGCGGTCTCAAGACGGAGCAGCTGCACATGGATACAGGTATGTGGGATACCGCCATGGCCAAGGACAAGATGGATGCCTGGATCTCCGGCCCCAACGCCAACAAGATTGAAGTGGTCATTGCCAACAATGACGGCATGGCAATGGGCGCCGTCGAGTCACTGAAAGCCCAGGGCAAGACCGCCATTCCGGTGTTCGGCGTCGATGCGCTGCCCGAGGCACTGGCTATGGTCAAGAGCGGTGCCATGGCGGGCACCGTGCTGAACGATGCAGCCAACCAGGCCAAGGCCACCTTCGAGCTGACCAAGAATCTGGCTGAAGGCAAGCCGGCCGGTGAAGGTACCCAGTGGACTATCGTCGACAAGGTCGTACGTGTTGCCTACGTGGGTGTGGATAAAGACAACCTGTCTCAATTCGAGTAACTCCCTCCTCCAGGGCAAGGGAGATCCCCTTGCCCTTTTTTCAACCAGATGTGATGGCTGATATGACAACACAGCAACAATCAGAATGGCTGTTGGAGATGATTGACGTCAGTAAAAGCTTTCCCGGCGTCAAGGCACTCGATAATGTCAATTTACGGGTCCGTCCTCATTCTGTGCATGCGTTGATGGGCGAGAACGGGGCGGGGAAATCTACGCTGCTCAAGTGCCTGTTCGGCATCTATGAAAAGGATCAGGGCAAGATTTTCTTCAAGGGGCAGGAGGTCAATTTCACCTCCTCCAAAGAGGCGCTGGAAAATGGCGTCTCCATGGTGCATCAGGAGCTCAACCTGGTATTGCAGCGCACCGTGATGGACAACATGTGGCTAGGTCGCTATCCCACCAAGGGCTGGTTTGTCGACCACGGCAAGATGTATGACGATACCAAGCGCATCTTTGACGAGCTGGATATCGATATCGATCCCAAGGTCAAGGTGGGCACGCTCTCCGTGTCCCAGATGCAGATGATCGAGATCGCCAAGGCATTCTCCTATGACGCCAAGATCGTCATCATGGACGAGCCTACCTCCTCCCTGACCGAGAAAGAGGTAAACCACCTCTTCAAGATCATCAACAAGCTGAAAGAGAAGGGCTGCGGCATCGTCTATATCTCCCACAAGATGGAAGAGATCTTCCAGCTGTGTGACGAGATCACCATATTGCGGGATGGCCAGTGGGTGGCAACCCAGCCGCTCAAGGGCATGACCATGGATCAGATCATCGGCATGATGGTCGGTCGTGAGCTGACCCAGCGCTTCCCGGAAAAAACCAACCAGCCCAAAGAGGTGATCCTCGAGGTCGAACATCTGACGGCCAAAAACCAGCCCTCCATCCAGGACGTGACCTTCAACCTGCACAAGGGGGAGATCCTCGGCATCGCCGGGCTGGTGGGGGCCAAGCGCACCGACATAGTAGAAACCCTGTTCGGCATTCGCGACCACAGTGCGGGTGCCATCAAGCTGCACGGCAAGGTAGTGGCGAATCATACGGCGCACGAGGCCATCTTGAACGGTTTCGCCCTGGTGACGGAAGAGCGCCGCTCCACCGGCATCTATTCGCGCCTCGATATCGCCTTCAACTCCCTGATCGCCAACATGGACAGCTACAAGGGCTCCATGGGGCTGCTCAGCAACAACAAGATGAAGAGCGACACCCAGTGGGTCATCGACGCCATGCGGGTCAAGACGCCGACCCAGCAGACGCAGATCGGCTCCCTCTCCGGTGGCAACCAGCAGAAGGTCATTATCGGCCGCTGGCTGCTGACCCAGCCGGAAATCCTGATGCTGGATGAACCGACCCGCGGCATCGACGTGGGAGCCAAGTTCGAGATCTACCAGCTCATCCTGGAGCTGGCGAAGAAGGACAAGGGCATCATCATTATCTCGTCTGAAATGCCCGAGCTGCTCGGGATCACGGATCGCATCATGGTGATGAGCAATGGCCGGGTCGCCGGGATCGTCAACACCAAAGAAACTGACCAGAGCGAGATATTGCGCCTGGCATCTCTGTACCTCTAGAGACAGGAAGACATTTATGGAGTCGGCTAAAAATTTCAATCTGATGCAGGCGCTCAAGGAAAACGCCATCTATTTGGTGCTGCTGGTGCTGCTCATGGTCATAGTGATCCAGGAGCCCTCCTTCCTGAGCCTCACCAACTTCAGCAACATCCTGACCCAGTCTTCGGTGCGGGTCATCATAGCGCTGGGGGTGGCGGGCATCATCATCACCCAGGGGACGGATCTCTCGGCCGGTCGTCAGGTCGGTCTTGCGGCGCTGATCGCGGCGACCATGTTGCAGGCGCTGACCAACGTCAACAAGGTGTTTCCCAGCTTGGGGGAAGTGCCCATCCCCGTGGTGATCCTGCTGGTGTGTGCCGTGGGTGCGTTGATCGGGCTGGTTAACGGTCTGATCGTGGCCTATCTGAACGTCACCCCGTTCATTACCACCCTGGGCACCATGATCATCGTCTACGGCATCAACTCCCTCTACTTTGACTCCGTGGGTGCCTCGCCGGTGGCCGGTTTTGACCCCCGCTTCTCGAGTTTCGCACAGGGCTTTATCCGGATAGGAGGGTTCAAGCTTTCGTATCTCACCTTCTATGCGGCCATCGCCAGCGTCTTTGTCTGGGTGCTGTGGAACAAGACCCGCTTTGGCAAAAACATCTTCGCCATCGGTGGCAACCCCGAGGCGGCCAAGGTTTCCGGCGTCAATGTGGCGGTCAACCTGGTCATGATCTATGCCCTGGCCGGTGTCTTCTACGCCTTCGGCGGCATGCTGGAAGCGGGCCGTGTAGGCAGTGCCACCAACAACCTGGGCTTCATGTACGAGCTGGATGCCATCGCAGCCTGCGTGGTGGGTGGGGTTTCGTTCGCCGGTGGTGTGGGGACGGTTGCCGGCGTGATCACAGGGGTGCTTATCTTCACCCTGATCAACTACGGCCTGACCTATATTGGAGTCAGCCCTTACTGGCAGTTCATCATCAAGGGCGGCATCATCATACTGGCGGTGGCTCTGGACTCCATGAAGTACGCCAAGAAGAAATAACAATTGGCAGGGAGGGTTGGCATTGCCGGCCCTCCCTTCTGGAGGGAACCCATGCCATTCAAGGTCAAGATTTACCTCTTGCTGCTATTGGCCATTCTGGTCACCATCGGCACCGCCTGGTTCAGTGTGAATCACTTTATCAGTGGTTACATTCGAACCCAGTCCACCCAGAACATCAATGAACAGATAGCGCTCGTCAAAGAGAAGCTGGCGGGAGACATCAATCAGAAAATCCTGCTGGCGGCCAACCTCAACTTCGGTGTGACCAACGTCAAGAAGACCCTGGAAGAGACCGGATTTCACAACATCGTCAAGGTGATTGGCGACATGGCATTCGACGTAGGCGGTGTCATCAACGATGCGGCCAAGGTGGATGCCCTGCGCAAGCTGATCCCCGAAGCCAACAACCAGATCACCATCAGCCCGTTACAACAGGTGGATGGCAAGCCGGTCATTACCATACTGGTGCCGCGCGGTGCCGATTCTGCCTACCTTTATTACCTCGACATGAGCGAGTTCAAGCGTCTGTTGGAGAAAGTGAGCGGGGAAGGGCGCTACTTCTCCCTTGCTGACGGTCAGGGCAATGTGCTCTACAGCAGCAAGCCGCAGGGAGAGAGCGAGTCTCGCCCCAATCAGCTGGATATTCGTGGCAGCAGCTGGACCCTGACCGGTTATGTCGATCTCGACTATATCCGCGCCATGACCCAGGCACTCAACGGCAAGATTGTCATGGCCCTGCTGGCGGTGGCTGTACTGGTGCTGGTGCTGGCCATGCTGGCGCTCAATGTGGCCTATCGTCCCATCCTCTCGTTGCGGGATCTGGTGCTGGAGCTTTCTCGCGGCAGCGGCGACCTGACCCGCCGACTGGCGGTGACGAGCAAGGATGACCTGGGCCAGATCTCGGCCGGCATCAACCGCTTCATCGAGCGTCTGCAGGAGATGATGAGAGAGGTGCAGGGGGCGAGTGGCCAGCTCAATACCGGCATCGAAGGATTGGCCAACCAGACCGGTGCCGCTCAATCCTTGCTGGCGGATCATGTGCGCGAGACCGAACAGGTGGTGACGGCCATCAACGAGATGAGTCGCACTGCGGTTTCCGTCTCGGAGAGTGCCGCCAGCACGGCCCAGCTCACCGGCCAGAGCCAGCAGCTGGCGGATCAATCCCGTCAGGTAGTCGATCAGGCCATGGCCAGCGTGATGGCGCTGGTGGACGAGGTGGCGGCGACGGCGCGATCCATCGAAGCCATGCAGCAGGATGTGCAGCAGATTGGTTCAGTGCTTGGGGTAATTGGCAGCATTGCCGAGCAAACCAACCTGTTGGCGCTCAACGCTGCCATAGAGGCGGCTCGCGCTGGTGAACAGGGACGGGGTTTTGCTGTGGTGGCGGACGAGGTCCGCTCGCTGGCTGCCCGCACCCAGAAGAGCACGGCCGAAATCCAGACCATGCTGGCCAGCTTGCAGCGGGGCACTCAGACTGTGGTGGATGCCATGAGCAACACCAAGCAGAGTTGTCAGGGAGCTGCCGAGAACACCACCAAGGTAAACGAGTCGCTGGACTTGATGGCGGGTGAAGTGGTGGAGATCAACGATCTCATCAGCCACATTGCCACGGCGGCCGAGCAGCAGAGTGCGGTAGCGGAAGAGATCAATCGCAACATGAGTGCTATCGCAGAGGTGATCCGTCAGCTGACCAGCAACGGGGAAGAGACGGTGGCAAGCTCGGCGTCGATGCAGAAGACTTATGATCGGCTGAGAGAAATCGTGGGGCACTTCCGACTGGCGTAATAACGGTATGGTGTGGCCGAGGTAAAAAAAAGCCAAAAAAGATGGGGGCGACTTGCGTCGCCCCCGATAGTCTTATCGCTCATATCCTTGAACGAAGTTGCTCCCTGCAATCCCTGACTATACCTCTTCCTTTAGGTTTCCCCTTCCCAATCCTTTGGGGTGTCCTTTAGCCATCATGGCCTGACGAGTCATCCGTTCCCGTCGCACTTTCTCCGTCCTGGGAGGTGTCCTTTACCACATCCTGTGGTGAGTCCATTTGCCCAACCCTGGCAGCCAGTCTTCCTGACCGACTTCATTGCGTCCGTGCAGGAGTAACTATAAGGATTTCAGGAGGGACGACAACGGCAGTGTGAAAAACGTTTTTACCGATCTGGTTACGAAGGAAACCTTTATGGTTTTTTTGTTTTTAAAATCATTATGTTAATAATTTTTTGTTCAGGTTTTTCGATCCTGTCTTCCGACTATCGCGGGGTCTTTTCAGGCGCCTGGCTTACGCAGTCAATGGCGAATGTCTCACACTCTATTTAACTCGGGTTCAGGAAGTAGAGAGGGAGTCACTACAGGGGAGCAGGGGGATGAGAATGGCTGTCAATACGGTGAGATTCAGTTGTGCTCTTGCAGCCGCTCATAGATGGTTTGGCGCTCTTCCGGGCTAAGAGAGGAGAAGTAGTGGGTGAACAGGCGCAACAGCAAGGATTTGTTCATGCCGTCCTGCTGGGTCAGGTTGCCCAGCTCGTCGATGGCCGCCGTGCTCAGGGAGAAAGTTGCCTTTTTATAGCTGGGTTTCAGGTGTTCGCCACGCTCGATAAAGGCGTGCGCCGTCAGGGCTTCATCCCGATGCAGGCTCAGCTCAAGACTGACTACTTTGGGTTTGCCCTTGGCGTAGAAATCCGCATCCTCGATAAACTCGTCGATGGTGAATTTCTTCTGATGATGCAGATTGTGCTTCTTCTTCAGGTCGGCAAGGCCCATTTCACACCTCCAGCTCCAAAAACTCTTTGGCGATGGTCCGGATCTCTTCGGCCGACTTGCCATCTGGCTCGATCTCCATGACGGAGAGCCCCTTCTCTTCGCTGTCGTCATAGACGTTGCGGCTGTAGGTGATGGCGTTCAGTACATCGACCCCGAACGAGGAGCAGACCTCCTTGGCCTCCAGAATGCGTTTTACCTGGTTGGGCAGAGCAGGGCACTGGGTCAGTACAACGGCAGCCTTGAGGGTGGGATTGACCATCTTGCAGGTGGTGATGAGGTCTTCCATGTGCGGCAACGTCTTGAGGTCGCGGCGCTTGGGTCTAAGCGGGATCAGGGCATGGGTGGCCACCGCCATGGTGGAGCGCAGAGCCCGGTTATCCTGACCACCGCAGTCGACGATGACGTAGTCGTAGCGGTTCTTCAGGCTGAGCAGGTCGTTGCGAATGTTGCCGTAGAGCTGCACGCAGTTGATCTGGGGGAGATCCGGGTTGTCATTGCGCTCCTGGATCCAGTCGGAGGTAGTGCGCTGGGGGTCACAATCGACCAATAACACTTCGCCATGAAACCGGGTTCTGAGGTCGACTGCCAGATTCTGAGCCAGGCAACTCTTGCCGCTCCCACCCTTCTCACCACCGACCAGCAGGATCATGACAGTCCCCTATCCCTATGAAAAATAGCTGCCTTGAGTATAGGAGGGGGTTGATGCATGACAAGCCAGGAGGAGCCGAGCTCCTCCTGGCTTTCACACTCAGTAGTGCTGACGACCTCCGTACCACTGACATACATACTCGGGGACCAGCATCTGGGGGGCCTTGTCCACATGGCAGACCACCATGGGGATGGCGGGGGCGCCTTGCGCGCTGACCAGGGACGGTGTTACGGGCAGAACCAGGGCGGCAAGCAGAAACAGGGACTTGATCTTCATGACTATCTCCTTGGTGACAGAACAGGGCGTGATCCGGATCACTTTCTGAGTTAAGTCGAGTCGGCCTGTGACGCAAGGTTGCGAAATAAATTCAACTAATGAAAAAAGTTTGAAAAGAGGGTGTGGCAGGGTCGGTGAAAAATGCATGACCAAGATGCTGGTTTTGTGCATATCCATATAAAAGGTATGTCACTGACAGCTTGCGGCACAGGCCTGTGCTGGCGGGTCTGGCACAATGCCATGATCTGGGACAAGAAGAGGATTATTCAGTGGGCGATCCGGTTATGACTATTTATCTTGGTCTCCCTCCTTTTAAAATCAGTGAAGAATTCATTTTTTTGAATATTAAATTCAATAGATTAATGATTTCTCTTTATGTGCATGAAAAACAAGTGTTTTTGTTTTGGTTTGTTTTGCGTCATCGAGATTTAAAATGAATGAAATAAGCTGAAATATGAAATTAAAGTGTAGGAAATTGCTTATTCAATCGGTTCCGTTGAATGGGAGATTGTCAGTTCTGTTATGCTCGTCAAAGAATAAACTGTGGTTTTATTCAGTTCTGGCTGAATGTGATCAATGTCCAAGTTTGGCGTGATTTGCAGGTCTAACCTCGGTCTCGAAAGGCAAGGGCAGGATAGAACACAAGCTGAGTACCCTACATAAAGAATATCCCGCCTTAGCCACGAGCATGAATAGAAGGAATCTATTCAATCACTCGCAGGGACCACTGCTAGACGGAATATAATCATGAGCAAATTTTATGTAGGTTCTGAAGTTGGCCAATTGCGCCGCGTTATGCTGCACCGCCCCAACCTCAGTCTGAAGCGTCTGACCCCCTCCAACTGCCAGGATCTGCTGTTCGACGATGTCCTGTCCGTTGAGCGTGCCGGTCAGGAGCACGACAAATTCGCTCAGGTACTGCGCGATCAGAATGTCGAAGTTTTCCTGCTGACCAACCTGTTGGCTGAAACCCTGGATGTGCCGGAAGCCAAAACCTGGCTGTTGCAACATCAGGTCTCCGATTATCGTCTCGGCTCTTCTCTTGCCAATGACGTGCGTTGCTTCCTGGCGGACATGCCGCACCGTGAGCTGGCCCGCATCCTCTCCGGCGGCCTGACCTACTCAGAGATGCCTTACAGTGGCGTCAACATGGTCGTCGGCATGCACGCTCCGACCGATTTCATCATTGAACCTCTGCCGAACCATCTCTTTACCCGTGACACCTCCTGCTGGGTTTACGGTGGCGTCTCCATCAACCCCATGGCCAAGGCCGCCCGTCGCCGTGAAACCAACCATGTGAAGGCCATCTACCGCTGGCACCCGCAGTTCGCCGGTCAGGACTTCATCAAGTACTTCGGTGATGAGGATCATGACTATGACAACTCCACCATCGAAGGGGGAGATGTGCTGGTGATCGGTCGTGGCTCCGTGCTCATCGGCATGTCCGAGCGCACCACGCCGCAAGGGGTCGAGCACCTGGCTCGCAGCCTGTTCAAACACGGTCAGGCCAAACAGGTCATCGCCATGCAACTGCCGAAACACCGCAGCTGCATGCACCTGGATACCGTCATGACCCACATGGATATAGATACCTTCTCCGTCTATCCGGAAGTCATCCGCAAGGACGTGAACTGCTGGAGCCTGACTCCGGGCGGTGCCACCGGCATGAACATCAAGGAAGAGGGTTACTTTGTTTCCGCCATTGAAAAAGCGCTGGGCGTGGATCAGCTCAAGCTCATCACCACGGGTGGTGACAGCTTCGAAGCCGAACGCGAACAGTGGAATGATGCCAACAACGTGCTGACAGTGCGTCCTGGCGTGGTGGTGGGGTATGAGCGCAACACCTACACCAACGAGAAATATGACAAGGCCGGCATCACAGTGCTCTCCATTCCGGGTGAAGAACTGGGTCGTGGCCGCGGCGGCGCCCGCTGCATGAGCTGCCCGATGGAACGTGACGGCATCTGACAAGACGGCGTGGCGCCGGCAGAGGCTGGCGTCACACATACCAAGACTCGAGATCAACACTCATGAAAAAACCAACTGTCGTCGTCGCCCTGGGTGGCAATGCCCTGCTCCGTCGTGGCGAGCCCCTTGAAGCGGATATCCAGCGCAAAAATATCGCCACCGCTGCCAAGACCATCGCCCTGATAGCTCAGGAGTACAACGTGGTACTGGTGCACGGCAACGGCCCGCAAGTCGGCCTGCTTGCCCTGCAAAACAGCGCCTATACCAAGGTGTCTCCCTATCCCCTGGATGTGCTGGGCGCCGAGTCCCAGGGCATGATCGGCTACATGCTGATCCAGGAGCTCAAAAACCTGATGCCGAGCCGCAACGTGACCGCGCTGCTGACTCAGGTGCAGGTTGACCCCAAGGATCCGGCATTTGCCAATCCGACCAAATTTATCGGCCCCGTCTATGAGGAAGCGGAAGCTCGCGCCCTGGCTGAAGAGAAGCGCTGGGTCGTCAAGGCTGACGGCAAGTTCTTCCGCCGCGTGGTGCCGTCCCCGCTGCCCCAGCGCATCGTCGAGGGCGACGCCATCGAAACCCTGATCGCCCAGGGTCACCTCATCATCTGTACCGGTGGTGGTGGCATTCCCGTGACCTGGGATGGCAAGTGCCTGACTGGTATTGAAGCCGTCATCGACAAGGACATGTCTGCCGCCTACCTGGCCAAGCAGATCAAGGCCGACGCCCTGCTGATCCTGACCGATGCCGATGCCGTCTATCTGGATTGGGGCAAACCGACCCAGCGTCCGCTGCGAGTCACCAGCCCGGACGAGCTGGACGGGGTCAAGTTCGATGCAGGTTCCATGGGACCGAAAGTCGAAGCCTCTTGTGAATTTGTCAAAGCGACCGGCGGCATGGTCGGGATCGGCTCGCTGGAAGATGGCCTGGCCATCCTCAAGGGAGAGGCGGGTACCAATATCATCGCCACTCGCACCGTGGGTGTGTAGCCAATAGCGCACCCGAATGTGACTCGAACAAATTTGAACTGTGAATGCGTAGCCAACACTACTGCCTATTTGGTCTGAACAAATATAGAGAGAGAACTCATCATGGCTTTTAATCTGCGTAACCGTAACTTCCTGAAACTGCTGGACTTCACCCCACGCGAAATCCAATACATGATCGATCTCGCCATCGACCTGAAAAAAGCCAAATACGGTGGCTATGAGCGCAAACACCTGACCGGCAAGAACATCGCCCTGATCTTCGAGAAGACTTCCACCCGCACCCGCTGTGCGTTTGAAGTGGCGGCCTTCGACCAGGGCGCGCAAGTCTCCTACCTCGGCCCAAGCGGTTCCCAAATCGGTCACAAGGAGTCCATGAAGGACACCGCCCGTGTGCTGGGGCGCATGTATGACGGCATCGAATACCGTGGCTACGGCCAGGAGATCGTGGAAGAGCTGGGCGCTTATGCCGGTGTCCCGGTCTGGAACGGCCTGACCAACGAATTCCACCCGACCCAGATCCTGGCCGACTTCATGACCATGCTGGAGCACGGCAAGGGCAAACGTCTGGATCAAATCAAGTTCGCCTACCTGGGTGATGCCCGCAACAACATGGGCAACTCCCTGATGGTCGGTGCCGCCAAGATGGGTATGGATATCCGCCTGGTTGCCCCCAAAGCCTTCTGGCCGGAAGAGGATCTGGTTGCCAAGTGCCGCCTGATCGCCGAAGAGACAGGCGCTCGCATCACCCTGACCGAAGATGTGAAAGAGGGTGTGCTGGGCACCGATTTCCTCTACACCGACGTCTGGGTATCCATGGGTGAAGCAAAAGAAGCCTGGGATCAAAGGGTGAAACTGATGACCCCGTATCAGATCAACATGGACGTCATCAACGCCACCAAGAACCCGGATGTGAAGTTCATGCACTGCCTGCCGGCGTTCCACAACGATGAGACCACCATGGGCAAGGAAGTGGCTGACAAATATGGCATGAAAGGTCTGGAAGTGACCGAGGACGTGTTCGAATCAGAGCACAGTATCGTGTTTGACGAGGCCGAAAACCGGATGCACACCATCAAGGCAGTGATGGTTGCTACGCTGGGCGACTAAGGTCGCAGTAGTGGTGCCGGGGGGTAACCCCCGGCTTTTCGACCATGTGACGGCGGCATAATACCTCTAACCCTACAACCCGCAGCTTGCATGGATACCACACCACAGAAGGAAGCTGGACCATGACCAAATTCAAGTTCCCGTCAGCCTACACGATACTGTTTGTGTTGATCGCCTTGGTGGCCGCCCTGAGCTGGGTAGTGCCAGCCGGCAAATACGACATGATCATGAACGATGCCCTCGGCAAGGAAGTGCCGGTGGCCGGAACCTACAAGCTGGTAGAGGGGAATCCCCAGGGGATAGTCGACGTGCTGCTGGCACCCATCGATGGTCTCTACAACCATGACACTTATGAGGCCGGCGCCATTGACGTCTCCCTCTTCATCCTGATCATCGGTGGTTTTCTTGGCATTGTGACCAAGACGGGTGCCATCGATGCCGGGATCGAGCGCGTTACCGATCGGCTGCGTGGCCGTGAAGAGTGGATGATCCCGATCCTGATGGCGCTGTTCGCCGCAGGGGGCACCATCTACGGCATGGCCGAAGAGTCGCTGCCCTTCTACACCTTGCTGGTGCCCGTGATGATGGCCGCCCGCTTCGACCCGGTAGTGGCCGCAGCGACTGTATTGCTGGGTGCCGGTATCGGTACTCTGGGTTCTACCATCAACCCGTTCGCCACCGTCATTGCCGCCAACGCGGCGGGCATCTCCTTCACCGACGGCATCTGGCTGCGCGTCGCCATGCTGGTGGCCGGCTGGTTGCTGTGCGTGGCTTATGTGATGCGTTACGCCAAGATGGTGCGCAACGACCCCAGCAAATCCCTGGTGGCTGACAAGTGGGAAGAGAACCGTGCCCATTTCCTTGGCAACAAGAGCGACCAGATGCTGGAGTTCACTCTTACTCGCAAGATAGTGCTGGGTATCTTCGTCGCCGCCTTCGCCGTGATGATTTACGGTGTGGCCGTGCTCGGCTGGTGGATGGCGCAGATCTCCGGCGTCTTCCTGGCCGCCGCCATCATAGTCGGTGTCATCTCTCGCATGAGCGAAGAGGAGCTGACCACCAACTTCATCGACGGTGCCCGCGACTTGCTCGGTGTGGCCCTGATCATAGGTATCGCTCGCGGTATCGTGGTGGTGATGGACAACGGCATGATCACTCACACCATTTTGCACAGCGCAGAAGGAATAGTGACCGGTCTCTCCACAGTGGTGTTCATCAACGTCATGTTCGTGCTGGAAGTGGTGCTCTCCTTCCTGGTGCCGTCCTCATCCGGTCTGGCCGTGCTGACCATGCCTATCATGGCGCCGCTGGCCGACTTCGCCAACGTGGGTCGCGAGCTGGTGGTGACCGCTTATCAGTCTGCCTCCGGTCTGGTGAACCTGGTGACCCCGACCTCCGCCGTCGTCATGGGCGGTCTGGCCATCGCCAAGGTGCCTTATGTGCGCTGGCTGAAGTGGGTGGCGCCGCTGCTCGGTATCCTGACAGTGCTGATCGTGGTCTGCCTCAGTCTGGGCGCCGTGCTCTCATGACACCGATGACATGCAATATGAAACGGGAGCCTGCGGGCTCCCGTTTTTTCATGGCCGAGAAACAGGACAGGGAAGTCGGCGATCCTCTTACATGAGCCCGCAATCACAGGTGGGCAAGACAACAAAAAGGCGACCCCAGGGTCGCCTTGCTGCATTCAGGGGAGGAGCTCAGCGGGCCTGCTCCAGGGTGCGCACCACGGCTGCGTGGGCCTGACGGGTGCGGCTGATGTGGCGCGGGGCGACCAGCACAACATCGTTGCCGGCGACGGCGCCCATGATCTCCGGATTGGCGTTGCGATCCAGCAGGCGGGCCACTACGGTGGCGGCGCCCGGTGTGGTGTGGATCAGCACCATCTGCTGGTTGTGCACCACTTCGCGCACCATGTCGTGAATGGAGCGGGTGCTGCCGGCGGGTTCCAGCTGATCGTCCACTAGTGTGTAGACCTTCTTGCCGTTGGCATTCTGGGCCTTGGCCACGCCGAGGCGACGCAACAGACGGGAGATGGTGGACTGGCTGATGTCGGCAAAGCCGCGCATCGACAGCTCGCGGCGGATCTCTTCCTGGGTGCTGTAGCAGTGCTGGCCGATGATCTGGCGACAGGCATCCAGCTGGGCCAGATCGGGCTCTTGTTCAACGGGACGACTGAGGGTTTTGACCACGGCGATTTCCTTTGACGGTGACCGGAGGCTATCGCTCGATATCTGCCATCAATGCCTTTTTATAGCTAAAAATTCTGATGGTAAGACGTGAGGCAGGGAATCAACGATGTTTAGCCTTTATAGGATGGCAAATTATAGCTAAACGGAGAATCTGTGATGTGACAGGGGTCAAAAATGGGCCCATTGGGGCCCATTTGGCTATCAATAACGTTCGCTGACGATGTCCTGGGTGAAGGACTTCTCGCAGTATTTGCACTTCATGCGTACCACGCCCTTCACCTCGCGCACCCGGAAGTAACTGTCGACCGGCTCGTTGTGGGAGATGCAGTTGGAGTTGGGGCAGTGGAACACACCGGTAATGAACTCAGGCAGTTCCAGCTGATGCTTCTTCACCACGGCGAAGTCTTCGATGATGTTGACGGTCGCCTTGGGGGCGAACAGGGCCAGCTGGTTGGCCTGTTCCGCGGTCAGGCGGGTGTTCTCTATCTTGATGAGATCCTTTTTGCCCAGCGCGCCGGATTTGAGGTTGAAGCCGACGGTGATCCGCTCCTGAGTCTCGATCAGCTGGAACAGCTTGAGGATCTTGATGCCCTGGCCGGCGGGGACGTGGTCGATGACGGAGCCGTGACGGATGGCTTCGACTTGCAGTTGATTCTTCTCGGACATGATGTTCCCCTTTTCCCTTAGACGGTTTCGTTCAGTACCAGAGCCAGCAGTGCCTGGCGCGCGTAGACCCCGTTTTCCGCCTGCTGGAAGTAGTAGGCGTGAGGCGTCTTGTCGACCGCCACATCGATCTCGTCGACGCGGGGCAGGGGGTGCAGGATCTTCATGGTGGGTTTGGCCCCTTCCAGGGTCGCCAGCTCCAGCACGAATTTGGCGGCCATGTGCTTGTATTCGGTCTCGTCGAAGCGCTCTTTCTGCACCCGGGTCATGTAGAGGATGTCGAGCTCCGGCATCACCTCTTCCATGGTTTCGTGCACGCTGAACCGTATGCCCTTCTCTTCCAGCTCTTCGCAGATGTAGTCCGGCATCGCCAGCGCTTCCGGGGAGATGAAGAAGAAGCGGCAGTTGAACAGGCTCAGGGCCTGGGCCAGGGAGTGAACTGTGCGGCCGTATTTCAGGTCACCAACGAAGGCCACGTTGAGGCCATCGAGCTTGCCTTGTGTCTCATGGATGGAGAAGAGGTCGAGCAGGGTCTGGGTCGGATGCTGGTTGGAACCGTCACCACCGTTGATGACAGGCACGCGGGAGAACTCGGAAGCGAGACGGGCGGCACCCTCTTTCGGGTGGCGCATCACTACCGCATCCGAGTAGGAGCCGATGATCTTGATGGAGTCGGCCAGGGTCTCGCCCTTCTTGGCACTGGTGTTGCCGCCGTCGGCGAAGCCGATGATATTGCCACCCAGACGCTGGACCGCGGTCTCGAACGAGAGGCGGGTACGGGTAGACGCTTCGAAGAAGCAGCTGGCAACCAGCTTGTCTTTCAACAGGCGGGTGTCGGGCTCGGCCTTCAACCGCTGTGCGGTTGCGACCACCAGTTCCATGTCGGGCCGGGTCAGGTCCGAAATGGAGATGACATGTTTCTTATAGAGTGGATTGGTCATCGTCTGCATTCCCTTTGACATCAATGAAGGTTTTTCGGGCACAAAAAAAAGCCCCTGAAACAGGGGCCTTTTTTAAAAATAACTGGGGATCTGTGGGGCGGGAACCGGAAACAACGGGGCCGCTCTGGTGCGCACCACCCGTCTGCAAGGCTGTTTTCCGAATCAAAAACTGCATCGTCTTGTCCCGACCTTTTTCAAAACCGGACAGATTATAGGGCTGGTTTTTGAATTGTCAAAAATTTATTTCAAAGGCAGGATTTGCGCAGGAAAACGTTTAAGTGGCGTGAACGGGTCGGCAAACCCACACGCTGTGTTCTGTTTGCAGGGGTTGTTGATCTTCGGCCATGGAACGCAGATAGGCGAGTCTGTGATGTCCTTCCAGCAGGCAATAGGGTTGTGGCAGCAGCTGCCCGTCCGGGTAACGGCTATCCGGCGCCGTGGCCAGCACTATGATGGGCTCTGACCAGGTGCCTTGCGTCAGCATGTAGTCGCCGAGCCAGGAGCGGCGTACGTAGCGGTTGTGGCGCAGCATCTCGCCCCAGCGCTCGATCACCTCCATATGGCGGGAGCCGGTCTGGGCGATGATCCGCTCGGTGGGCCACTGCTCGCACTCGAACTGGTGACGGGCGAGATCGATAAAGCTCCAGTTGGATTCAAAACCGCGCCAATGACGATAAATCCACTGGGAAAGCACGCTGTGGGGAATGAAGGGGACCTGCGGGGCAACCCGGTCGAGATAGTCGGGCAGGGATTCCGTCTTGCGTTCATCCCTGAAGTTGAGCGGCGCCAGTTGTTGGAGCAATCGGTAATTGAGCATGAACAGCCTCCCGGAACCAATCTTCACCCTACCCCCATTTATGCGGCTTTCCTACCCTGACAAGGCTGTAAATACAGCAAGTTACCCAGTGATGCTGCGCAAATTAATGCAAGTTGCTCGTCATTTGTGCAATCGCATCGAAAGTGAGAAAAAAGCCTTTACCTTTGAACCCGGCTTTGTATAATTCGCCTCGTTTGTTGCAGGGGCGTAGTTCCAATTGGTAGAACAGCGGTCTCCAAAACCGATGGTTGCGGGTTCGAGTCCTGCCGCCCCTGCCATTTTCAGAAAAGCCAGCTCATTGAGCTGGCTTTTCGCATTTCTGCGTTCCCGGTTCTGTTCCCCTGGTTCCCTCTCTCTTCCCTGTGTTGCGGCCGTTTCGCGGCAGTTGTCTCGCTTCACATTCAACGCCTGCCTTGACCGCTAGTCGCTATTGCACCAATCCGCCCTGTCGTTTCTGGCAATCGTGCTTCATGGCCCCCTGTGCTACACAAGACGGGCGGTGCCATTGCGCCTTGATGGCACTCAGATAGCCAATGCTCAAGCCGTGGATTGTGGGCGTGAACATCACTTGCGGAGATAGACTCATGAACGAGGCAGTTGAAACCCGACTGAACAAGTCTCGCCCCGGCGGCTGGGTACCCCGGGACAGTGCCCATATAGCGCGCTGGATCCGGCGGATGAAGCACTATGTCGCCAACCAGCCGGGTGAGCTGGTGCCCCCCATCGCCGAGCTGCGGGATCTGGTCAATGCCGATCCCTGGTTGCACGCCCAGGCAGAAGCCATGTTCAAGGAGGCCTGGCGTCACAAGCATCTGACCCCGCTCGGCCAGGTCGAGGTGCGATCCTTCGAGGAGTTTCTGGGGCTGCTCAACGGCATCATGACCACGGCACCCGAGGCATATCAGGATATTCCGACGCACGAACCCTCCGGCCTTATCGGTTTTCCCATCAATGCCCTGCTCGACTGGCCCATGGCGACCCAATCCGGTTATCACTTCTTTGCCAACGCCCTGATCAATCAGCAGTTCAAGAAAATCCTCGATTACTGGGCGCAGTTTCTACAAAGCCCGGCCTCGCGCTATGTGCTGAATGAGCCGGTCAGCAGGCTGGATAAAGAGACTCTGGTGGTGCCCTGGCTCGGCAAGGCGGCCAAGAGCGAGATGGTCAAGGTGGCCTGCGGGGCCCTGGGGGAAGGGACAAATCCGACGCCTGGCAGCTTTGAGCAGATTTTCCAATGTGACCCGTCGGCCGAGTATCACGGTTTCAGTTGCTGGGATGACTTTTTCACCCGTACCTTCCGTCCCGATGTGCGACCCGTTTCGGCACCTGAGGATGACAACGTCATCGTCAACGCCTGCGAATCGGCGCCGCTGCAGGTGAAGAAAGGGGTGAGCCGCAGCGATCAGTTCTGGCTCAAGGGACAGCCCTATTCGCTGGACAACATGCTCGATTTCGACGATCTGGCGCCCCGCTTCGATGGCGGCACAGTCTATCAGGCCTTCCTCAGTGCGCTCAGTTATCACCGCTGGCACAGCCCGGTGAGCGGCACCATCCGCAAGGTGCGCGTGGTCAACGGCACCTACTATCTGGAGAACCAGTTCGAGGGCTTTGTCGACCCGCAGGGGGCGGACCCCAGCGCGCCCAACAACTCGCAGCCTTGCCTTACCTCGGTGGCAACCCGGGCGTTGATCTTCATCGAAGCAGACAACCCCAAAATCGGGCTGATGTGCGTGGTGCCTGTGGGCATGGCGGAGGTGTCGAGCTGCGATGTTACCGTGAGGGCGGGGGACAGGGTGAAGAAGGGGGATCCGCTCGGCATGTTCCACTTCGGCGGCTCGACCCACTGTCTGGTGTTCCGCCCCGGGGTCAAGCTGGAGTTCGAGTTTTACGGTCAAACCCCGAGCCTGGATGCAGGCAACATGAGGCTCAACACCGCCATCGCCCGAGTGAAGTAAGGGTCATTTAATGGAAACAGGCCGCCTGCGGGCGGCCTGTTTGTTATCGCAAGGTCAGGCCAGCGTCTTTGCCAGCAAGTCCATGTAGGCACCCTCGATCAACTGGGAGGGCTCCACACCAAGGTGCGCCATAATGTCATGAGCCTCCTGTATCCCTGCCTCGAGCAGTTCGTCATCCTCCAACACTACTTCTAGCTCGAGAAAGTGACCGAGCCCCTCGACCAGATCGAGATGGATCCGTGTTCTGCCGGCTAGAAAGAGGGTGCGCGTCTTGCGCACCCTACCGATCTGGCCACAGGCCAGGCTGAGGGTTTCGCGGAGGCTGTCCGGTTCGTTCGTTGGAGTGACGTGATAGAAGCTCTCCTTGGGACCTTGCCGATTTGCACGGCGGTAGAAGATGAGCTGGCCGGCAGAGGGCGATAGGGTGCGCAGTTTGAGGCGGCCTGACTCGCAGCGAAAGAAAGTATCATCCTGTGCTATCTCGATGGGACCCTGATTGGCGATGGCGGCTGCCTTGGGGAGGAGTGTGTCGATCCGTGCGATCTTGGCCTTGATCTCTATGTTTCGGGGCATGGAATAAGGGTCTCCTTAAGCGCAATGGGTCTACCAACCTACCACAGATTGAGCTTGCCGGTGCCGGCAACATGAGGCTCAACACCGCCATCGCTCGGGTACGCTAGGTAGGCGCGTGTGACGGGATACAAGACGGGCCGCCTCTCAAGGCGGCCTTTTTGCATTGGTTGGGGTTGCACCGGCAGTGGATCAAGAGGGAAAGGATGAGTGCCGGATGGAAAGAAGCGTTGCCAGAGGGATAGCTACTGATGCATTTAAAATCAAGGGATTGATATTCATGGAACAGGATTTTCAGTCGATATAGTCCACACAAGGTGTGCAGCTTTGTTTGACGCCATTGAGACAGCCATAAGGATATCCCATGAATCTCTCCCTTCGCGGCAAGTTGTTGGCCACCAGTCTTGGCGTGGTCCTGATCACGGTTTGCCTGCTGGGCATGACCGCCTTCTATACCCTGAAAAACCAGACCCTGAGCGCCATCGACAGCGAGGCGCGCAACTATGCCAGCGCCTACGCCGAGGGGATCGGGAAATGGATGCAGGACAGGCGTGAGAGCCTGACCGCCCAGGTCAATGTCATCGCCAACCACCCGACGTCCGAGCTGGTGCCTCATCTGCAGCAGACCTTGCGCTCCGGCGGCTTCGGGCTGGCCTACTACGGCTCGGAGGAGGGGGTGATGACCCGCAACGATCCCTCCCTCAACAAGGGTGACTATGACCCGCGTGCGCGACCCTGGTATCAGGATGCGGTCAAGGCGGGCAAGCTCATCATCACGGAACCTTATGTCAGCGTGACCATGCAGCAGCTGGTGGTGACCCTGGCCGAACCCGTGATGCAGCAGGGCCGGCTGGCCGGTGTGGTCGGTGCCAACCTGGCGCTGGAACAGCTCATCAAGGATGTGCTGGCGATGCGGGTGCAGGGGGATGGCTACGCCATGCTGCTGGACAAGAGCGGCCTCATCGTCGCTCACCCGAGCAAGGATCTGGCGCTCAAGAAGAGCCAGGACTTGGCGCCTGAGCTCGATGCCAACCGCTTGGTGGGCATGAGTCAGCAGGGCGGCCTGCAGGCGGTGCAGATTGGCGGACGTGACACCAAGATGCTGGTGTTGCCGATCCCCAACACCGACTGGCTGCTGGCCATGGTGATGCATGAGGATGTGCTGATGGCGCCGTTGCAGAGCCTGCTGTTGCAGTTGTCACTCATCAGTGCGGGTCTGATCCTGGTGTTCGGCCTGGTGCTGACCAGCACCTTCAAGTACCTGTTCCAGGATCTGGGCCGGGTGGCAGGGGCGTTGCACGATATCGCCCACGGCGAGGGGGACCTTACAGTCCACATCAACACCCGCAGCAAGGATGAAGTGGGCCAGCTGGCCGAGAGCTTCAACCAGTTTGTGGCTCGCCTGCACGGCATCGTCAGCCGCTTGCGGGATGTGACCGTCGAGCTGGCAGCCCAGTCCCGTACTCAGGCGGCCGGCGCCCTGGCTCGCAGCCAGCGGGTGCGCCAGCAACAGGACGAGATCGTCATGGTGGCGACTGCGGTGACCGAGATGGCTTCTGCGACTCAGGAGATCGCCGGCAACGCCGAGTTTGCGGCCACCACCTCGGGGGATGCGGTCAAGCTCGCCGTTGCGGGCCAGTCCCAGGTTGGCCAGAGCCAGCGCAGCATCACAGGGCTGGCGGATGAAGTGGCCGATGCCAGCCAGATCATTGTGGAGCTGGATGCCCATGCCCAGAAGATCAGTGGCATTCTGGCGACCATCAGCGGCATCGCCGAGCAGACCAACCTGCTGGCGCTCAACGCCGCCATCGAGGCGGCACGGGCCGGCGAACAAGGCCGTGGCTTTGCCGTGGTGGCGGACGAGGTGCGGGTACTGTCCAAGCGTACCCACGACTCCACCGACGAGATCCAGCAGATGATCGAAACCCTGCAGCAGACCACTCGCCGTGCGGTCGGTGGCATGGAGACCAGTCGCCAGCTGGCGGGCACCAGTGTGGAGGATGCGGAAGCCGCCAACCAGAGTCTGTCACTGATCAACCAGGCCATAGGTTCCATCAGCGACATGGCGACCCAGATAGCGGCGGCGGCCGAAGAGCAGACCTCGGTCACCAGCGAGATCAGCCGCAATACCGAGAACATACGCCACGTTTCTCAGGAGCTGGCCGAGCAGGCGGGCGAAGAGGCCGCTCAGGCCGCCGAGCTCAAGTCGCTGACCGAGCGGCTGGAGCAGGAGATAGGCCGCTTCCGGCTCTAAACCGGCCAGCAATAACCGGCCAGCAATAAAAAGGGCAGCCCGCGGGCTGCCCTTTTGCATGTCCGCAGGTTATCCGGGCTGCTTGACCCAGATGAGCTTGTCGGTGGCAAAACCCAGCCCTCTCGCCTTGGCGACCAGGGCATCGACCTTGGCTTTCGGCGGGTTGGGGGAGCGGGAGAGGATCCAGAGATAGTTGTGGTTGTAGCTGGTCACCAGGGAGAGCTGGTAATCGGGGTCAAGATCGATGACGTTGTAGCCGCCGTAGAAGGGGCCGAAGAAGCTCACCTTGAGCCGCGCCTCGTCCGGCTTGTCAACGAAATAGGCCTTGCCCTCGGCCTCGCGCCAGCTGCCATCGCTCTGCTTGCCCCGATTGATCACCCTGACACCGCCATCGTCCCGCAGGCTGTAGCTGGCGCTGACCTCTTCCAGCCCCCGCTCGAAGCTGTGATCCAGACGCGCTATCTCATACCAGGTGCCAAGATAGCGGTCGAGCTGGAAGCCGGTGACGGGACGGATGCCATCGGCCATTCCGGTACAGGCCGTCAGCAGCAGGCCACACAACAGACAGAACAGTGAACGCATAAGTTATCCCTCTTTTTATCCCTCAATGATACGAAGTTGGCCGTCCCGAAAGCGGGAGGCCTGATCGGTTGGCGTGCTGCCGAAATAGCGTTTGTACTCCCGGCTGAACTGGGAGTTGCTCTCGTAGCCGACCTTTGCCGCCGCGGCACCGGCCTTGATGCCGTCGTGCAACATCATGAGCCGCGCCTTGTGGAGGCGAAATGATTTGATGTACTGCAACGGCGAGGTGGAAGTGACCGCCTTGAAGTGGTGGTGAAAGGCGGAGACGCTCATGTTCACCTCCCGCGCCAGCTCCTCCATGGTGAGGTTGTCGGCGAAGCGCGACTCTATCATACGCAGCACCCTGGCTATCTGGCCCACATGGTTGTGACGGTTGGCCAGCGCCTGCAGCGCCGGGCCACCCCCCTCATGCAGGGCGTAGAAGAGCATCTCCCGCACCGTCTGCGGCCCCAGTACCCGGGCGTGGTGGGGCTTGTCCATCAGGTCGATCAGTCGCTCGGCGGCACAGAACATTTCTTCGGACAGGGGGACTGAGTGGACACCGCTCTTTTGCACAGCCGGGGCGGGCAGGGCATCCCCCAGTTCCAGCAGCAGCTCCTGCAGGGTGGCGACGTTGATCTCGAGGGAGAAACCGACAAGCGGTTGCTCGGGGGAGGCAAAACACTCGCACTCACAGGGCAGCGGTAGCGTCATCAGCAGATAGTGGCTGGGATCGTAACGAAACACCTGATCCGCCAGATAGCCCACCTTGTGTCCCTGCAATATCACTATCATCCGTGGCTGGTAGAGCACGGGGGTGCGACCGTGGTACTCGGTGGTGTAGATAAGGTTTACCTGCTCAACTGGAGAAGCTGTGATGCCGGGAGCCGTGACGTGACGAGTCAGTTTGGCGGCGAGGTCGGTGTAACGGTTCTGCATGGAGTCTCTTTTGTGGTGATTCTGGCGGATTTGTAGAAATAGGCAAGAATCAAACAGGATGTTGTCTTGATGGTAGATGTGGTCTGGAGAAAAATGCAATCACATTTTGCGGCCTGGCCGCCCGAAACATAGAAAGGCAATGTCGATGAACAACTTTACTCTCCATACCCCGACCAAGATCCTGTTCGGCAAGGGCCAGGTTGCCCAGCTTCGTGAGCAGCTCCCGAGCGATGCCCGCATCCTGATCACCTATGGCGGTGGCAGTGTGGTGCGTACCGGCCTGCTGGCCCAGATCCGCGACGAGCTGGCGGGCATGACACTGTTTGAATTCGGTGGCATCGAGCCCAACCCCACTTACGAGACCCTGATGGGGGCGGTGGCGCTGGCCCGCGCCGAGCGCATCGACTTCCTGCTCGCCGTGGGCGGCGGCTCAGTGCTCGATGGTACCAAGTTCATCGCCGCCGCTGCCCATTACGATGAGGCCCGGGATCCCTGGCACATACTCGAGACCGTTGGTAACGAGGTGCGCTCCGCCATTCCGCTCGGCGCAGTGCTGACCCTGCCGGCTACCGGTTCCGAGATGAACATGGGTGCCGTGGTGACCCGCCGCAGCACGGGTGACAAGGTGCACTTCTTCTCACCCTTCGTGATGCCGCGCTTCGCCGTGCTGGATCCCGTGCTCACATACACGCTGCCGGCTCGGCAGGTGGCGAACGGTGTGCTGGATGCCTTTATTCATATCCTGGAGCAGTACCTCACCTATCCGGTCAATGCCAAGGTGCAGGATCGCTTCGCGGAAGGTCTGTTGTTGACCCTTGTCGAAGAGGGCCCCAAGGCGCTGGTGGAGCCGGAAAACTACGAGGTGCGCGCCAACATAATGTGGAGTGCCACCATGGCCCTCAACGGTCTGATCGGTGCCGGTGTGCCCCAGGACTGGGCTACCCACATGCTGGGTCACGAGCTGACCGCCCTGCATGGCCTGGACCACGCCCAGACCCTGGCTGTGGTGCTGCCCGCCCTGTTGCAGGCCAAGCGCCAGCAGAAGCATGCCAAGTTGCTGCAATACGCAGAGCGGGTGTGGGATCTGCGCAGCGGCAGCGAGAGCGACCGTATCGACGGGGCCATTGCCGCCACCCGTGACTTCTTCGAGCGGATGGGCGTCAAGACTCGCCTGCGGGACTATGGTCTGAGCGAGTTGGGCATCGACACCCTGATCGGCAAGCTGGCTGAGCACGGCATGACTGCCATTGGCGAGCATGGCGATATCGATCTGGTGCAGAGCCAGCATATTTATGAAGCCGCCTGGTAACAGCACAGGGGCAGAACGTCGGGATCGAAACGATTAATTCAGAGGGGTCGGGGCCTGCCATTTGGCGGGTGGCCGGCCCCTTGTCTGTTACAAAACAGTTACTTTTCCTGTTTTCGCCCCGATATCTGTGATCGGAGCAGATTTCGTAAGAACAAAAAGCGCTAAGATAGAGGGCCGGTAAAACATTTTTTTTGACTGGTTGGATCACTTTTTCCAGTGCTTTTTACTGGTATAAGTCGCTAATTTGGTTTGTTTTTTTAAATCCAGGTCCGGGATGGGCTGAATTCTGTACGCGCGCCATCGGGACTGCGGTTGTAATAAAACTCCAAAATTTGATACTAATCACCTTCGCGCCTGAGAAGCGGGGGCCTGACCATGACAGGAGGTTGAGGTAAAGCCTACTGATTTTCATAACAAAGGGCCCGTGACCTGCACTTTGGTCATGTCTTGTTTCGCCAGAAATGCGACACTGGGCAGCGATTGTTTATTAACCATCAGGGAATAGTCATGCAGATTGGAATACCGAGAGAGAGTCTCGCCGGTGAGACCCGGGTCGCAGCGACCCCGGCCACCGTTGAGCAGCTGAAAAAGCTCGGCTTCGAGGTCGCCATCGAGGCCGGTGCCGGCCAGCTGGCCAGCTTCGATGATGCCGCCTTCGAGGCTGCCGGTGCCAGCGTGGTACCGAGCGTCTGGCAAGCCGACCTTATCTTCAAGGTCAACGCGCCGACCGATGCCGAGATCGCACAAATTAAAGATGGTGCCACCCTGGTGAGCTTCATTTGGCCTGCCCAGAACCCTGAGCTGGTCAAGAAGCTGTCCGAGCGCAACATCAATGTGATGGCGATGGACATGGTGCCGCGGATCTCCCGTGCCCAGTCCCTCGATGCCCTCTCCTCCATGGCCAACATAGGCGGTTATCGCGCCGTGGTCGAAGCTGCGCACCAGTTTGGTCGCTTCTTCACCGGCCAGATCACTGCCGCCGGTAAAGTCCCGCCCGCCAAGGTATTGGTGATCGGTGCCGGTGTGGCCGGTCTGGCTGCCATCGGTACTGCTGGTTCCCTCGGCGCCATCGTCCGTGCGTTCGATACCCGTCTGGAAGTGGCCGAGCAGATCGAATCCATGGGGGGTGAATTCCTCAAGCTGGACTTCGGCAGCGAAGATGGTGCCTCCAGCGATGGTTATGCCAAGGTCATGTCCGATGAGTTCATCGCAGCCGAGATGGCGCTGTTTGCCCAGCAGGCCAAGGAAGTGGACATCATCATCACTACCGCCCTGATCCCGGGTCGTCCGGCTCCGAAGCTTATCACCAAGGAGATGGTCGACAGCATGAAGCCGGGTTCCGTGATCGTGGATCTGGCTGCGGCGACGGGTGGCAACTGTGAATACACCAAGCCGACCGAGTTGTTCGTGACCCCCAACGGCGTCAAGGTGATCGGTTACACCGACCTGCCGGGTCGTCTGCCTGCCCAATCCTCCCAGCTTTACGGTACCAACCTGGTCAACCTGATGAAGCTGATGTGCAAGGAGAAGGACGGCCAGGTTGCCATCGACTTCGAAGACGTGGTCCAGCGCAACATGACGGTGATCCAGGCCGGTGAAGTGACCTTCCCGCCGCCCGCCATCTCCGTCTCTGCCGCGCCGCAGAAGCCCGCAGCTGCCCCGATCAAGAAGGCCGAAGCGAAGCAGCCCTCCAACAAGAAGTTCGTGTTCGGTGCCCTTGGCATCGCCGCCTTCGGTTGGGTGGCAGCCGTGGCACCTGCTGCCTTCCTGTCTCACTTCACCGTATTCATCCTGGCCTGCGTGGTCGGTTACTACGTGGTGTGGAACGTCTCCCACTCCCTGCATACGCCGCTGATGTCGGTCACCAATGCCATCTCCGGCATTATCGTGGTCGGTGCCCTGCTGCAAATTGGTCAGGGTTCTACGCTCGTCACCGCGCTCTCGTTTGTCGCCGTGCTGATTGCCAGTATCAACATCTTTGGTGGCTTCACAGTCACCCAGCGCATGCTGAAGATGTTCCGTAAGGATTAAGGGGGTTTAACGTGTCTCAAGGACTGGTAACAGCATCCTATATCGTTGCCGCCGTGCTCTTCATCCTCAGTCTCGCGGGACTGTCGAAGCAAGAAACGGCCAAGCATGGCAACTTGTTCGGTATCGCGGGTATGGCCATCGCCCTGCTCGCTACCGTATTCAACCCGGAAACCAGTGGCGTGCACTGGATCATCCTGGCCATGGTGATCGGCGGTGCCATCGGCGTGCGTCTGGCTCTCAAGGTCGAGATGACAGAGATGCCCGAGCTGGTAGCCGTGCTGCACAGCTTCGTGGGTATGGCGGCCGTGCTGGTGGGCTTCAACAGCTTCATCGACTTGCACCCGTCTGCGCCGGCCGAGGTGGTGGTGTCCGTCGGTTCCAACCTGGATGCGACTCTGGCTGCTGCCCGGGCGGCGTTCGAGCAGGCGGCCAGTGTCGCCCAGGTCGAGCACCTCTCCGGCGCCATGCTGAACATCCATCTGGTGGAAGTGTTCCTGGGCGTCTTCATCGGTGCCGTGACCTTCACCGGTTCCGTGGTGGCGTTTGGCAAACTGCGTGGCCTGATCTCTTCCAAGCCGCTGATGCTGCCCCATCGCCACAAGCTGAACCTGCTGGCCGTGCTGGCCTCTCTGGCGCTGATGGTCTACTTCGTCAATGCCGGTGGTTCTACCTTCGCCCTGTTGGTGATGACCCTGATCGCCTTCGCCTTCGGCTGGCATCTGGTTGCCTCCATCGGTGGCGCCGACATGCCGGTCGTGGTCTCCATGCTCAACTCCTACTCGGGTTGGGCGGCAGCAGCGGCGGGCTTCATGCTCTCCAATGACCTGTTGATCGTGGTGGGTGCGCTGGTAGGTTCCTCCGGTGCCATCCTGTCTTACATCATGTGCAAGGCGATGAACCGCTCCTTCATCTCCGTCATTGCCGGTGGCTTTGGCTCCGACGGCGTGGCCTCCACGGCCGACCAGGAGATGGGCGAATACCGCGAAACCAGCGCCGAGGAAGTGGCTGATCTGCTGAAGAACGCCAGCTCCGTCATCATTACCCCGGGCTACGGCATGGCGGTGGCGCAGGCCCAGTATCCGGTGGCTGAAATCACCCAGAAGCTGCGTGATCGCGGCATCAAGGTGCGTTTCGGTATCCACCCGGTGGCCGGTCGTCTGCCAGGCCACATGAACGTGCTGCTGGCGGAAGCCAAGGTCCCGTACGATATCGTGCTGGAAATGGACGAGATCAACGACGACTTCAACGATACCGATGTGGTATTGGTGATCGGTGCCAACGACACAGTCAACCCGGCTGCGATGGAAGATCCGGGCAGCCCGATCGCCGGCATGCCGGTACTGGAAGTGTGGAAGGCGCAGAACGTCATCGGCTTCAAGCGCTCCATGAACACTGGCTATGCCGGTGTCCAGAACCCGCTGTTCTTCAAAGAGAACACCCAGATGCTGTTTGGCGATGCCAAGGCCAGCGTCGAGGCTATCCTGAAAGCGCTGTAAGCGTCGGTCAGGAGAGACAAAAGGAGGCTTCGGCCTCCTTTTTTATTACTCACTTTTTGGTATATCCTCAGCCAATGCATGGATGGAGATCACGGCATGATGTGGCGTAAAGGATGGATCCTGCTCTGCCTCTGGTGGGGATGGACGGTACAGGCAAACGAACAGCCGAGCCTGACTCTGTTGACCGAGTTGTGGCCGCCCTATGTGATGCGGCTGGACGACGGCAGCCTGGGAGGCGCCGATCTGGAGCTGGCCCGCAAAGTACTCACAAAAATGGGCTATCGCACCACAGTCAAGGTTCTGCCCTGGAAACGGGTGCTGCAGGAGGCCAGATTCCAGAACGGGGATGCCATCGTCGATGCCTTCTTCGAAGAGCGGCGGCTGGAGTGGCTGCACTATCCGGATGAGCCGCTCTCCCAGAGTGGCGAAGTGATATTTTTCCCCCTGAACAAACCCGTCGACTTCCAGAGCCTAGCCAGCCTCAAGGGGCTGCATATCGGCACCCAGGCGGATTATGCCTATGGCGAAGCCTTCCTCACCGCGACCGAGTTCACCCGCTTTCCCATGACGGGAGAGAGCAACATGATCAAGCAATTGCACATGATGATGGCGGGGCGGCTCGATGCCGTTGTGATGAACCAGAGGGTGGGGTTGCATCTGCTCAAGGGGCAGGGGTTGCAGGATCTGGTGGGCCATAGCATCAAGACGGTGACCGACAACAACCGCAACTTTCTCGCCTTCACCCACAAACCCGGCCACGAGCGTCTGGCCTATCAGTTTTCCCTCGCCCTCAAAGCCTTCAAGCAGACCCCCGAGTATCAGGCCCTGCTGACCCGCTACGGGCTCTGAGGCACGGCCAAGTCCCGTTTGTTGAGTCGTGTCACCAGGCGGGTCCTTTTGTTGTGCTCTCGTTCACAATCTGTGGCACTTTGCCGCCACTTGGGCATAATGCCTGCGCAAAAAGCGATGTGGCTCAACTTTATTTGAGTCTGATTGCTTTAGCGTTACCCCAAGTTGACTGGATGACTCCTATGATGCAGGCCACCCCATTACGCCAAACCAGTGCGTTGACCGATGAAGAGCGCCACCTGATCGCCAGCTTCGAACCTGCCGTGGAGGCGCTCTCCGCCCTGTTCGGCCCGGGTTGTGAAGTGGTGCTGCACGCTTTTGACAGTCTGCACGCTTCCGTCATCAAGATCGCCAACGGCCATATCACAGGCCGGGAAGAGGGGGCACCTGTCACCGACTTTGCCCTCAACAAATTACAGAGCGCCGCAGGCAGCCAGTGGAGCAGCTACTTTTCCCGCACCCGGGAGGGGGGGCTGCTCAAGTCTTCCTCCATCACCATCAGCAACCGGGAGGGCAAACCCATCGGCATGCTGTGCGTGAACTTCAGCCTGGAGACGCCGCTCGGGGCCCTGCTCGATACCTTCTCGCTGCCCGCTGCACCAGCGCCCCTCAACAACGAGACCTTTGCCAGCTCGGTTGACGATCTGGTCGCCCAGGTGATCCACAAGGTGGATCAGGATGCGAGCCTCGGCAGCAGCGTGCGCAACAAGGCGATCGTGCACCGGCTCTACGACATGGGCATCTTCGAGATCAAGGATGCCGCCCAGCTGGTGGCCGAGATGCTCGGCATCTCCCGTCATACCGTCTATCTGCATATCCGCAACCGCAAAGCGGATCTGAACGAACAATAACAGCCCGATCGTGGGCGCCAGAACATGAGAAACACAGCAATGAAAGCACAATGGACCGACTTTATTACCCTGCTCAAGCGTGAAGTGGTGCCGGCCCTGGGCTGCACCGAGCCCATGTCGGTGGCGCTGGCTGCTGCCAACTGCCGCAAGTTGCTGGGACAAACGCCGACCCGTGTCAGCGTCTGGGTCAGCGGCAACCTGTTCAAGAACGGCATGGGGGTCGGCGTGCCGGGCACCGGCATGATAGGTCTGCCCGTGGCCGCCGCCGTCGGGTTCACGGGGGGCAACCCGGATGCGGGGCTGGAGGTGCTCAATACCCTGACCCTGGCCCAGGTGGAAGAGGCAAAGGGGCTGCTGCCCATCATCAAGGTGGACGTGAAGGATGTGCCGGATGTGCTCTACGCCGAGGTACTGGCCGAGGTGGAGGGTCACAGTGCCCGTGTGGTGATCTGCACCGATCACACCCGCATCGTCTTGATGGAGCTGGATGGTGAAGTGCTGATGGAGCAAAACAGTGCCCCGGGCGTGCAGATCCAGTCCGCCAAGTCTGACAAGCCCGCCATGACACTGCGCGAAATCGTGGCCTTTGCATTGGAAGTTCCCTTGGCTGAGATCGACTTCATCGGTGCCGCTGCCACCATGAATCAGGCGCTGGCGGATGAAGGGCTGCAGGGTTACGGCCTGCGCATCGGCAAGATCCTGACCGAGCAGGTGGAGCGCAAGCTGCTCTCGGACGATCTGATGACGCTTGCAATGCGGCTCTCCTCCGCAGCCTCCGATGCGCGGATGGACGGTGCCATGCTGCCTGCCATGTCCAATTCGGGCTCCGGCAATCAGGGCATAGCCGCCACCATGCCGGTGGTCGCCGCCGCCCGCTTCCTCAAGGCGAGTGACGAGCAGCTGACCCGGGCGCTGGTGATGAGCCATCTGGTGGCCATCTACATCAAGACCCATCAGAACAAGCTGTCGGCCCTCTGCGCCGCCAGTACCGCCGCCATGGGCTCGGGAGCCGCCATTACCTGGCTGCTGGGCGGCCAGTTCGAGCAAATTAGTCACTGCATCAACAACATGATCGGTGACGTTTCCGGTATCATTTGTGACGGCGCAGGCAGTGCCTGCTCCATGAAGGTCTCTACCTCCACCTCGGCGGCAGTCAAATCGTCGCTGATGGCCATCAACAATCTGCACGTGCCCCAAAGCGAAGGCATCGTCTCCGATGACGTGGACGAAACCATCGCCAACCTGGGTCGCCTCTCCAAACTGGGGATGCTGGATACGGATATCGAGATCATCAACATCATGCGGGCCAAGCAACAAGGCAAGGCCCAGTGATGCAAGGGGTGGCGCAGGCCACCCTCTGTTTTTCCGTCTGCTGACGCCACTCCGGCCACGGGGCGTCCGATGCGGTCGATGTCAGGGAGGTGCCTGCCCGGCACTTCCCGATTTTGCGTCACCCCGGTTGCACCGGGGGACGTGCCGCCACGATGCGGCGAGTTTCAGGGAGGAGTGTGCGTACAGGGCACTCGTCCGTACACCTCGGGCCCGGCCCGATTATTTTGGGGAATATCGTCATGACTCTTAGCGTTATAGGTAATCTGGCCATTGCGGCCATCTTGCTGCTGTTTCTCTATCGCTTGCAGCAAAAACATGTGAGCTTCACCCGTCGGGTGTTTGCGGGTTTGGGGCTGGGCATACTGTTTGGTGCCGCCTTGCAACTACTCTATGGGGCTGGCGCAGGGGTCATAGGCCAGACCATCGACTATCTGGATATCGTCGGCAGTGGCTATGTGAAGTTGCTGCAGATGATCATCACGCCGCTCATCATGGTTTCCATCATAGGGGCCATCCTCAAGCTCAATGGCGGCACTGCCCTTGGCAAGATCAGCGCCATGACCATAGGGGTGCTGATCTTCACCACCATGCTTGCTGCCGGCGCAGGCATATTGATGTCCAACCTGTTCGGTCTGACTGCTGAAGGACTCACCGCCGGTGCCGCCGAGACCGCCAGGGGCGCGGCATTGCAGACCACCCTCGGCAGCGTCGAAAGCATGTCCTTTGCCAAGATGGTGCTGGAATTCATTCCTGCCAACCCCTTCCTCGACATGACAGGTTCGCGCAAGACCTCCACCATAGCCGTGGTGATCTTCTCCATTTTCATCGGTCTGTCCGCCACCGGAATCGCCCGCAAGAAACCCGAGATCTTCGAGAGCTTCGGTCGCTTCATGGAGGTGGCCCACGTCATAGTCATGCGGATGGTGACTCTGGTACTGCGCCTCACCCCCTATGGCGTGCTGGCGCTGATGGCCAAGGTGGTCTCCGGCTCCAACTATGCCGACATCCTCAACCTGCTCAACTTCGTCATGGCTTCTTACGGCGCCATTGCCATCATGTTCGCCGTGCACCTGCTGCTGGTGGGTCTGGTGGGGATCAATCCGCTGCGTTTTCTCAAGAAGATCATGCCGGTACTGGCGTTTGCCTTTACCTCTCGCACCAGTGCGGGCTCGATCCCGATGAACGTGCAGACACAGACCAAGGCGCTCGGCATTCCAGAGGGGATCGCCAACTTCGCCGCCTCTTTCGGCTCCACCATCGGCCAGAACGGCTGCGCAGGCATCTATCCGGCCATGCTGGCGGTGATGATAGCTCCCACTGTGGGGGTCAATCCCATGGATCCCGGTTTCATCATGACGCTGATCGCCATCATCACTGTCAGCTCCTTCGGGGTGGCCGGGATAGGTGGTGGTGCGACGTTCGCCGCTTTGATCGTGCTCTCAGCCCTGGACTTCCCGGTGGCGCTGGCGGGCCTGCTCATCTCCATCGAGCCGCTGATCGACATGGGCCGCACCGCCCTGAACGTCTCCGGTTCCATCACGGCGGGCACTGTCACCAGCCGCTTGCTGGGCGAGACAGACATGCAGGTGTTCAACAGCGAGCACGAAGTGTGTCTGGACGGCGAAGAGTCTACCATCTGACCCGCTTGCCAGGGCAGGGGCCAGCCCCTGCCCATCGATAGACCAGAGGGAGGGCATGCCCTCCCTCTGCCATTGAAAGGAGAAAGTATGAGAATCCTGATCATAGGTGGCGAAGCCGCCGGTATGAGTGCGGCGGCCAAGGCCCGTCGTCTGGCCAAGGATGCCGAAATCGTGGTGTATGAGGCGTCCGAGGTGATCTCCTTCGGTGCCTGCGGCCTGCCCTATTTTGTCGGCGACGAGTTTCAGGAGCCGGGATACATGGCCGAGTTCACCCCCGAGCAGTTCGCCGCCAAGGGGATCGAGGTCAAGATGGGCCATAGGGTGCTGTCGCTCGATGCCAGCGCCGGTACTGTGCAAGTGGAGCACCAGGGTGATGTCTTCACCGACACATACGATCGTATGATGGTCGCCACCGGTGCCCGTGAAGTGATGCCCCCCATTCCCGGACTGCAGCAGCAAGGGGTGTTCGGCCTGCGCCGCATGGCCGACGGTCTGGCGCTGAAGGTGGCTGTGCAAGACAAGCGCAATACCCGGGCCCTGGTGATCGGCTCCGGCTTTATCGGACTGGAAGTGGTTGAGGCGCTGGTGCATCAGGGTAAAGAAGTGCGCCTCATCGAACTGGCGGATCGGGTCATCCCGGATGCCTTCGACAGCGAAATCACCCGGCACATCGAAACCGAGCTGCGCGAGCAAGGGGTCTGTGTCCATCTGGGTGAGCGAGTCGAGGCCTTGCAGGGGGATGGCAGGGTGACCGGCGTGCGTACCGACAAGGGAGAGTATGAGGCCGATATAGTGGTGGTCTGCACCGGGGTCAAGCCCAACACCGAGTTCCTGGCCGACACCGGCATCAAGCGGCTGGCCAATGGTGCCATCGAGGTGGACAGGCAGGGCCGCACCTCGCTGGCCAACGTCTGGTCGGCTGGCGACTGCGCCAGTGTCTGGCACAGCGTCAAGCAGCAGCAGGTCTATGTGCCGCTCGCCACCATAGCCAACAAGCTGGGGCGCATGGTGGGCGAGAACCTGGCCGGGGCCGAGCAGGTGTTCCCGGGCACGCTAGGCTCTGCGGCGCTCAAGGTGCTGGGGCTGGAGGCGGGTCGCACTGGTCTCTCTGAGCAAGAAGCCCAGGCGATGGGCATCGATTACCGCACCGTCGTCATCAAGGACAAGTGTCACACCAACTACTGCCCGGGCCAGTCCGATATTCACGTCAAGCTGGTCTACGAGGCGGACAGCAAGCGCCTGCTGGGGGGCCAGATCCTGGGTCGCAAGGGGGCGGTACACCGCATCGATGCGCTGGCGGTCGCCATCACAATGGAGGTCACTACCGAGCAGCTCGGCATGCTGGACTTTGCCTATGCGCCGCCTTTCTCCCGCACCTGGGATGTGCTCAATGTGGCGGGCAACGTCGCCAAATAACAGGACGTAAGGAGGATGGCGCAGTGCACTGCGCCATCCTCCCCGTCACAGCCGGACCACATTGCAGGTATAAAAAAACCGATGCCTGGGCATCGGTTTTTGTTGCTACCTGTCTAGCCGTTTCACTCAGCCGCGGCCGAGGCGGTTATCCGGGTAGTTCTTGGCCAGCACTTCGCGGGCATGCTGAGCCAGGGTCGGCATCTTCAGCGTGTCGTAGGACTCGACCATGATCTCCAGCGCCTTTTCGGTTTCGGCCGTGTCGGGATAGGTCTCGACAATCAGCTTGGCACGGTTGGCGGCGGCGATCAGAGCATCACGCTTCACGTAGTACTCGGCCACGCTCAGATCGTAGCGGGCAAGGCGGTTCTTCAGGCCGATCATGCGGGCACGGGCATCGGCGGCATAGACGCTGTTGGGATAATTCTGCAACAGCGTCTTGAAGTCCTGGAAGGCCTGACGGGCATAAGAGGGGTCTTTATCGTCCCGATTGATGCCCAGGAAGTCCTGGAAGAAGTTGTAATCGCCGGCCATGTTGGTCAGACCGCGCATATAGAACACATAATCGATATTTTTATGCGCCGGATTGAGGCGGATAAAACGGTCGATATTGGCGATCGCCTGAGCGGTATCGTCCTGTTTGTAATAGGCGTAAATCAGGTCAAGCTGAACCTGGTTGGAGTAGGCGCCGAAAGGATAGCGCGAGTCCAAAGCTTCCAGTAACTCGATAGCATTCACATAGTTACCGGCATCCAGCTTGAGGCGTGCTTTCTGGTACAGGGTCTCCGGCGGTTCGTCGGGTACCTTGGGTTTTGTGCTGGAACAGCCTGTGATCAAGGTAGCGACCAAGGCGAGTGACATCAGCAGGTGAGACTTCTTTCCCATCAACAACATCCGGTCCATTTCCACGAAATTGGCAAAGTATCCGTTATGCTTGGCTAAAAGAAAAGCTAGAATACCCGGATTATTTCGAATTGATACCCCCCGCTCAAGAGACCATACATGAGCCAGCATATTGAACTGACAGGCGAATTTCAGGATCACCAATTCGGGCAGCGACTCGACCAGGCCCTGGCCGAATTGTTTCCAGACTACTCCCGAACCCGCATCAAGGAGTGGATTTTACAGGACAGAGTGACCCTGGATGGTCAGGTTGCGAACACGCCGCGCGAGAAGGTACTTGCCGGGCAACAGGTGCATGTAGATGTCGAGCTGGAAGATGACACCCGCTGGGATGCCCAGGACATAGCACTCAACATCGTCTACGAAGATGAACACATTCTGGTGATCGACAAACCGGCCGGTCTGGTGGTTCACCCTGGCGCAGGCACGCCGGATGGCACCATTCTCAACGCCCTGCTGCACCGTTATCCCGACATCGCCGAGGTGCCTCGCGCCGGTATCGTGCACCGTCTGGACAAAGACACCACAGGTCTGATGGTGGTGGCCAAGACGGTACCGGCCCAGACCCATCTGGTGGAAGCGCTGCAGGCGCGCCAGATCACCCGTGAGTACGAAGCCATCGCCATCGGTCACATGACCGCAGGTGGCACGGTAGATGCCCCCATAGGTCGTCACCCTACCCAGCGTACCCATATGGCCGTGGTGCCCAATGGCCGTCCTTCCGTGACCCACTATCGGGTACATGAGAAGTTCCGTGGCCACACCCGTCTGCGTCTGCGACTGGAAACCGGTCGTACCCACCAGATCCGCGTACACATGTCTCACATCAAGCATCCGCTGGTTGGGGATCCTGCCTACGGTGGTCGTCTGCGCCCGCTGCGCAATGCGACACCCGAGCTGACCCTGGCGCTGCGTAACTTCAACCGTCAGGCACTGCATGCCACCATGCTGCAACTGGCTCACCCCATCACGGGGGAAGTGATGCAGTGGCACTCGCCCACGCCGCAGGACATGCTGGATCTGATGGAAGTGATGCGGGCCGATACCCTCGCCAATCCGGATGATTTGGTCTGGAACTGATGAGCTGATGAACAAGGCTGTCCGCGACGGTTTCTGCCGTTGCCCAGCCTTGAAGCATGCCTGGAACGGGGCTCCTTGACTGGCAACAGCGAAGGAGCCCCGTTTTTATATGTAGAAATGTGAGAGGAGCCACAGATGAAATGGATCGAACCCGACTGGCCGGCACCGGCTCGTGTCAGAGCGCTGTCGACCACCCGGGATGGCGGTGTGAGCCAGGGTGTCTTCGCCGGTCTCAACTTGGGAGCCCATGTGGGTGATGAAGTGGCGCGGGTTGAGGCCAATCGGGCCCGCCTGCAGCAGGCGGCGCAGATCCCCGGGTCCCTCAACTGGCTCAATCAGGTGCATGGCACCGCAGTGCATCAGGTCAGCAACCAGTATGATGTCGTGCCGGATGCCGATGCAGCCTGTGCCCATGAGGCGGGGTTGGCTTGCATAGTGATGACAGCCGATTGCCTGCCGGTGTTGTTCTGTGACAGAGCCGGCACTGTCGTGGCGGCCGCCCATGCCGGTTGGCGCGGATTGTTGGGCAACGAGCAGGGTGGCGTACTGGAAGCCAGCATTCAGGCCATGGGGTGCAATCCTGCCGATATCCTCGCCTGGCTTGGCCCCGCCATAGGCCCTGGAGCCTTCGAAGTGGGGAGCGAAGTGCGCGACGCCTTTATGGCGCAGCAGGCCGAAGCAGAAGCTGCATTCGTACCTTCATCCAATGAGGGGAAATGGCTGGCGGATATCTACTTGCTGGCCAGGCTGCGGCTGGCCCGTGCCGGGGTCGACGCGGTTTATGGCGGCGAGTTCTGCACCTTCGGCGATGGCGAGCGGTTTTACTCGTATCGCCGCGATGGCCAGACTGGCCGCATGGCATCGCTTGTCTGGTTGGCACAATAGCCTGTGCCCGGCTCTTTTCTCCGGAAAAGGGCCGTGATCCAGCCCATCCCCGCCTTGCAGAAAAAATAACCAGCTCTTGCCCTTGAAATAACCCGTACGGGCCTCATCTTTCTTGTCAGAAAGTTATGTTGTTTGCCGCGCAAGCGGCGTCTGCCTTGAAGGGGGAGTGCAATGCGCCTCGATCGTCTTACCAGCAAATTCCAGATTGCTATTTCCGATGCCCAGTCTCTTGCACTGGGTCGTGATCACCAATTTATCGAACCCGTCCATCTGATGACTGCGCTGGTCAATCAGGATGGCGGCTCCATTCGTCCACTGCTCACCCTGACCGGGATGGACATCAATACCCTGCGCTCACGCCTGGGGATTGAGCTGGATCGACTGCCCAAGGTGAGTGGCGTGGAGGGCGACGTTCAGCTCTCCAGCGGTCTCGGCCGCCTGCTCAACGTCTGTGACAAGCTGGCCCAGCAGCGCAAGGATCAGTTCATCTCTTCCGAGCTGTTCGTGCTGGCGGCCCTCGACGAGAAGGGCAACCTGGGTGAGCTGCTGCGTGCCCAGGGGCTGACCAAAGAGAAACTCGAAGCTGCCATCGACAAGGTGCGTGGCGGCAGAAAGATCGATGATGCCAACGCCGAGGAGAATCGCCAGGCGCTGGAGAAATACACCATAGACCTCACGGAGCGGGCCGAACTCGGCAAGCTGGATCCCGTGATCGGTCGCGACGAAGAGATCCGCCGCACCATACAGGTGCTGCAACGCCGGACCAAGAACAACCCTGTGCTGATCGGTGCCCCCGGCGTCGGCAAGACCGCCATCGTCGAAGGGCTGGCCCAGCGCATCATCAACGGTGAAGTGCCGGAAGGGCTCAAGAACAAGCGGGTATTGTCGCTGGATATGGGGTCCCTGGTGGCCGGTGCCAAGTATCGCGGCGAGTTTGAAGAGCGGCTGAAAGCCGTGCTGAGCGATCTGGCCAAGGAGGAGGGCAACGTCATCCTCTTCATCGACGAGCTGCACACCATGGTCGGCGCCGGTAAAGGCGAGGGCGCCATGGACGCGGGCAACATGCTCAAGCCCGCGCTGGCCCGTGGCGACCTGCACTGCGTCGGTGCCACCACGCTGGATGAGTACCGCCAGTACATAGAGAAGGATGCTGCCCTCGAGCGCCGCTTCCAGAAAGTACTGGTGGAAGAGCCGAGCGTGGAGGACACCATCGCCATCCTGCGCGGCCTGAAAGAGCGTTATGAACTGCATCACCATGTGCAGATCACGGACCCCGCTATCGTGGCGGCAGCCCAGCTGTCTCATCGCTATATCGCGGATCGCCAGCTGCCGGACAAGGCCATTGACCTCATTGACGAGGCCGCTGCCAGCATTCGTCTGCAGATTGACTCCAAGCCGGAGTCTCTCGACCGGCTTGAGCGACGCATCATCCAGTTGAAACTGGAGCAGCAGGCGTTGATGAAAGAGGATGACGATGCCAGCCGCAAGCGGTTGGATCTCATCAGCAAGGAGATTGGCGAAAAGGATCGGGAATACAACGAGCTGGACGAAGTGTGGAAGGCCGAGAAGGCTGCCCTCGCCGGTACCCAGCACATCAAGGCGGCGCTGGAACAGGCCCGTCAGGATCTCGATGTCGCCCGTCGCGCTGGCGACCTGGGCCGGATGTCAGAGCTGCAGTACGGCCGCATCCCCGAGCTGGAGAAACAGCTGGATCTCGCCACCCAGGCCGAGATGCAGGAGACCAGCCTGCTGCGCAACCGGGTCACCGACGTGGAGATAGCGGATGTGCTGGCCCGCTGGACCGGTATTCCGGTGGCACGCATGCTCGAAGGGGAGCGCGACAAGCTGCTGCGGATGGAAGAGAAGCTGCACAGCCGGGTGATCGGTCAGGAGGAAGCGGTCGAGGCCGTCTCCAACGCCATTCGTCGCTCCCGTGCCGGGCTCTCCGATCCGAACCGGCCCATAGGTTCCTTCCTGTTCCTCGGGCCGACCGGGGTGGGTAAGACAGAGCTGTGCAAGGCGCTGGCCGAGTTCCTGTTCGATACCCAGGATGCCATGGTGCGGATCGACATGTCCGAGTTCATGGAGAAACACAGTGTGGCCCGTCTGGTGGGTGCACCTCCCGGCTATGTGGGTTACGAAGAGGGCGGTTATCTGACCGAGGCGGTACGCCGTCGTCCCTACTCGGTGATCCTGCTCGACGAAGTGGAGAAGGCGCACCCGGATGTGTTCAACATACTGCTGCAGGTGCTCGATGATGGCCGCCTGACCGATGGTCAGGGTCGCACTGTCGATTTCCGCAACTCTGTGGTGATCATGACCTCCAACCTGGGGTCGGATCTGATCCAGGAGCACCACTCCGAGAAGGATTACGACGAGATGAAGGCCCTGCTGATGGAGGTGCTGACCCGCAGCTTCCGACCGGAGTTCATCAACCGGATCGACGAGACAGTGGTGTTCCATCCGCTTGGCGAGGATCACATCAAGTCCATTGCCCGCATCCAGCTCAAGAGCCTGATGGGTCGTCTGGAGGCCCAGGGTTACGAAGTGGAGGTGAGCGAGGCGCTGCTCGAGAAGCTGGTGCACGCCGGGTTCGACCCCGTCTACGGGGCACGGCCCCTCAAGCGGGCGATCCAGCACAAGGTGGAAAACCCGCTGGCCCAGGCACTGCTCTCCGGTCGCATCGTTCCCGGCAAGAAACTGCTGCTGGGGGCCGACAGCAACGGCCTGACCATGAACCAGTAAACCGACCTGTGTCGATGCCAACAACGCCAGCCCTCGGGCTGGCGTTGTCATATCTGTCAGCTGTGATATCGGAGAATAAAAAAACGGCAATCCTAAGATTGCCGGGAGGAATGTAGTCATGCGACCTGACGTGGGTTGAGCGGGTCGCAGGGGCAAGCCCCGGTTTCGCAGAGGGTCGGAATGATCCTCTGCTTACAGCATGCCCGTGATGCGCTCTCTCATCCCGGGCGGCCACACACCTGTCAGGCCTGACCTGAACGCCGCACATGCGGGTCAGACCCATTGAATCATCTTGCTTACAGCATGCCAGGGATGGCGGCCTTCATCTCTGAGGGCCAAACGCCGACCTGAACCTGACCTATGTGCTCTTTTTGCAGCAGCAACATGGCCAGACGGGATTGGCCTATGCCGCCGCCTATGGTTTGCGGCATCCGCTCTGCCAGCAGATCCTGGTGCCAGTCATACTGCAGGCGACCTTCATCACCGGTGATGGCGAGCTGGCGGCGCAGGGCCTCTGCGTCCACCCGGATCCCCATGGAGGAGATCTCGAAGCTGTCTTCCAGCACAGGGTTCCACACCAGAATGTCACCGTTCAGACCCGCCAGACCCAGTTCGCTGTGGCTGCTCCAGTCGTCATAGTCCGGGGCGCGCACATCGTGACGCTCGCCGTGGGAGAGGGCGCCGCCGATGCCGATGAGGAAGACTGCACCCAGCTCCTTGGCGATGGCGCGTTCGCGCCCCTTGGCATCGAGATCCGGGTAACGGGCCAGCAGCGCTTCGCTGTGGAGGAACTGGATCTCGCCCGGCAGGAAGGGAGTCAGTTCGTGTTCGGCGCAGACGGCACGCTCGGTGGCCTTGATGGCGGCCCAGATGCCGCGCACGGTTTCTTGCAGATAGGCGAGATCGCGGCGCTCGCTCGGCATCACCTTCTCCCAGTCCCACTGATCCACGTAGACGGAGTGGATGGGGGTGAGCTTGTCTTCGTCCGGGCGCAGTGCCTTCATGTGGGTGTAGATGCCTTCACCCGGGCCGAAGCCGAAGCGACCCAGGGTCTGGCGCTTCCACTTGGCAAGGGAGTGAACCACTTCGTAGCTGTGCTCCGGCAGTGTCTTCACCTTGACCTGCACCGCATTCTCGCTGCCTGACAGGTTGTCCTGAGTACCATCTCCGACCCGGCTCAGAATGGGGGCTTGCACCTCCATCAGGCCCAGTTGCTGGGCGAGTTGGCGGGAGAACATCTCTTTGACGAAGCTGATCTGCTGTTGGCTGCGAATGTAGTGCTGTTTCATGCTGAATACCTGTCTAGAACCCGTTGGATGTGACGATTCTTCAACAGAATGAACACTAAATTCAATATTCGATAATAGAAATAGGCTTTACGCATTTTTTTGTTCAAAATAGACCGCAAATTAATGAGATATCGTCAACGGGAGTGCAAAAAAGTGCCGGAAAATTATCGGATCGATAATCTCGATCAGGCCATCCTCACCGCCCTGATGGAGAATGCACGGATCCCTTATGCCGAGTTGGCCAAACAGCTGGCGGTCAGCCCGGGTACCATCCATGTGCGGGTGGAGAAGATGAAGCAGGCGGGGATCATCGAGGGAACCCGGGTGCAGGTGAACCCCAAGAAGCTGGGTTACGACGTTTGTTGCTTCATCGGGATCAATCTCAAAAGCGCCAAGGATTACCCCTCGGCACTGGCCAAGTTGCAGGCGCTGGACGAGGTGGTGGAGGCCTACTACACCACGGGTCACTACAGTATTTTCATGAAGGTGATGACCCGCTCCATCGACGAGTTGCAGACTGTGCTGATCCACAAGATCCAGACCATAGACGAGATACAGTCCACCGAAACGCTCATTTCGCTGCAGAACCCGATATTGAGGGACGTGAAACCTTGACGAGCCGTCTGACCGTCGGGATCAGGGTTCGATATAGGGAATGCCGTACTTGTCGTAGATGGCCTTGAGTCGGCCATCCCGCTTCATGCGCAACAACTCGGCATCGTAGGCGGCCATCATGGCTGGTGTATCGGCATCGGCCTTGGCCTTGGTCCAGACGGTGTAGTAGGGGCTGGCCTTGAGTGGCTTGGGCAGGTAATCGAGTTTGCCCTCCAGCCCCTCATCTCTGATCTGGGCGAAGGCGGTAACCAGCGGCATGGGCACTGTATCGATGCGCCCGGCGATCAGTTTGCGCAGTTGCAGCTGGTTGATGGGGATCTCCTGGATCTGATAGGCGGGGTCCTTGAGCGCCGCAGCCAGTTCGGGAGTGTAGGCAAAATCCTTGGTCAGCCCGATGCGCCAGGGTTTGAGGTCTTCCAGGGTATCGTAGCGGATCCTCAGCATGTCGGCCTTGCGCACGAAGAAGTGCCAGCTGTGGCGCAGATGGGATTGCTGTGGATAGAGCAGGTAGCTCTCTCGCTCCGGCTTGTAGGAGTGGGTCATCACAAGGTCATACACGCCGGTCTCGGCATTGCGGGTGAGGCGGGCACCCGCATCGGTCAGTTCGATCTTGATGGGGATCTTGAGCTTGTTGAAGATGGCGGTGACCACGTCCACATCGAGTCCGCCAGGCTGGGCCTTGTCATCCAGAAACTTCAGCGGCGGCTCAAGGGTGCCGCCTATGACCAGTTCTTTGGCCTGGAGCCAGAGAGGGAACAGCAAACAGAGCAGGGGTAACTTTCGCAAACCACATCTCCTGCACGGAATAGGGAATCGCCCACGGGCATGATTCAAGTATATTGGCCCGAATATTCAACAGAGACGACCCCGGATGGCAAATCCTGAAATCGAAAGTGAGTTGGATGGCATCGACAGGTTATCTGTCTGCTTCTATCGTCTTGGCTTGAGTCTGGCAGCTTTATTGCTGGTGTGTCGAGGGGCCAGCCTGCTGATCGGGCAGGATTTTTTAGCGCCCTCAGTCTGGTTGACGGCGCTGGTGGTGGCCAGTGGGGTCTGCGGACTCTGCCTGCATGTCTATGACAAGCGCATCCGTTTCATCTTGCAGGTGTTTGCCTGGGGTGGCCTGGTGCTGAGTGCCAGCGGAGCGCCCGAGGTGCTGGTGTTGGGGGCGTCGTTGGCGACGCTCTCCGGGCTGGCGTTCAAGGAGCAGTTCTGCTTCGCCATTCCGGGCATCAAGGCGCTGCCCCTGTTGTTGCCGTTGCTGTGGGGACTGGAGTGGGCGCAACTGGGCTGGGCCGCCGCGCCGGTTGCCCTGGCGTGCGGCCTGTTGCTTGGCTTGCTCTGTCTGGCAAAGTGGCGGATGCCCCTGCACTTCGACATCGGTGACAAGGGGCGTTACCAGATTTAGGTCTGATGGCAGCCTTTCATCTGCTGATTGAGGGCTTGCATCACTTGATGGCGGCTGATGATGCCGATCACTTTGCCCTGCTCCAGCACCGGATAGATCTTGGGTTTTGCCCCTGTCATCTGGCGCGCCAGATCCAGAATGCTGTCGTCCGGGTCGACCGAGAGAGGCGTCCGGCTCATCATGTCTTCCACTTGAGTGCGGGTATCGCAGTGGTAGCTGCCGGTGATCAGACTGGGAATGCAGTCCTGTTCGGAGAGAAACCCGACCAGCTGTTGTTGGTCATCCAGCACAGGCAGGCCGCTCAGCCCTGAGTGGTGCAGCCGATCCAGCGCTTCGGCCAGACCGAGTTGCGGGGTGAGGAAGTGGGTCAGGCGACTCATGTGATCGCGAATATGTAGCATATGATGGCTCCAGATGCGGGGTGTAGTGCCACTATGGGCGCTGTGAGGCGGACAAGGCCAGTGGTTTGTGCCATGGGGATTGATAGGTATCGCCGTCGCGGGTATGCCAGTGGCTGGTGAGCAATGACAAAAGGAGAGGTTATGCGTGCATTGGTAACGGGCTGTGGCCGTCGACTCGGTTTCTACCTGTGTGAACAGCTGGTAGCGGCAGGTTGGCAGGTAACTGGAAGCTATCGCAGCGAGCGACCCGAGCTGGCTCGGCTGCGCACCTTGGGAGTGACGTTGGTGCAGGCGGATTTCGCTTGTGAAGAGCAGGTCGGCCAGCTCATTGAGGTGCTGGCATTACAGCAGGATCTGGCGCTGGTGATCCACAACGCCTCGGCCTTCGAATCAGAGGCGGCAGATCCTGCGGCGCAGCTGGCCCAGTTCGATCAGTTCTATCGGGTACACATGGCGGCGCCATTTCGGCTCAACCGGGCGCTGGCGCCCCAGCTGGCCCGCAATGCCAATGCCAGCATCATCCATATCACGGATATCTACATTCACGCTCCGGCGCCCCAGTTTGCCAGCTATGTGGCCACCAAGGCCGGAGCCCACTCCCTTGCCATGAGCTTTGCCCGCGAACTGGCGCCAGCCATCCGGGTCAACACCATAGAGCCGGGCCCTATCCTGTTTCTCGACGAACATGGCGACGCGTGGCGCCAGCAAGTGCTGGCGAAGACGCCGCTGGCGCGGGAAGGCGGGCTTGAGCCTATCTGGCAGGCGGTGCAGCTACTGATGGGGAACGACTACATGACGGGGGCCAGCATCCGGGTAGATGGCGGCCGCAGCCTGGCGGTCATCTGAACCCTGACTGAGCCGCAAGGGGGTCAAGCCTACCTGCAGCTCCTCGATCACCTTGCCCTTCATCAGCCGGGTATGCAGTGGCAGCGTGACCTTGCGGTCATGCACTTCTCCCTGGCCATACAGCTCGGCCAGCAGTTCATTGAGATAGGCATCGACGCGAGTCGCGGCAAAATCGTCTGCGGCACTGCTGGCCAGAATGTCGATATCCAGCGGCCGGTCGAGCACCTTGCAGTTCGGATCGCTGCGATCACGGCCATGGGCCAGTTCCATGGCGATGAAGAGGGTTTTCAACTGCTGGGTTGTCAGCCCGCTTTCGGCAACGAACAGGCAGTTGAGGAAGTCGTGCCTGGAGTGCATTCCCACCGGTTTGGTCTGGATCACCGAACTCAGCTGCAGGCGGCCAAAGTGTTCAAGCAGTTCGCCAACCACCTGACTGACGTGAATATGGGGATCAAGATTTGATCCAATGCTGCACAGATAGAACATGCTCACCGATCCTTGGGTTGGGCTCATCTGAAATGTATACACGGCTCACGGTTATGGGATTAACTATGCATTAACATACATTTGTCTGTTGTGATCAGGCTCTTGTTGGCAAGAAAGGAGGTTTGCATGAGTGTGGAACTGAAATGGGCACTGTTGACCGCATCCAGCGCGTTGGCAATGATCCTGATTATCTGTGTGGCATCCGTCGGTCTGGCGTGAACCCCGTCCCTCATTTGCAGTATGAACCGGCCTCGTGGCCGGTTTTGCTTTTTGGGGGAGTGCAGATATGCTGACCCACCCATGATGAATCGAGACAGCACAAGATGACCAAGGTACGCCCACGTTCCTTGCTGCAAGTGGTATTGATGGGCTTCGTCCTGGTATTGATGCCGCTGGGCGGCATGATCTGGCACGACAGTCAGGCCCTCGAACACTTGAGCCAGTTGACCAGCGACGAGCTGGAGCGGGCGGTGCGCGATACCCGTCGGGCGACCCTGCTCACAACCCAGGCCATTGATCTGGAACGTACTCTTCGCCGTTATGCGGTACTGGGGGATGAGCGCATCCTGGCCAGTTACCAGCAGCAGCTGGCCAGTTACCGCAGCCTGCTCGCCGCTCATCAGGGCTCGATCCCGGATGCCGAGGCTTACACCGGCCTCGAGCAGGTGCTGGCCTGGCTCGACAGCCTGCAGGATCTGGCCAAGGCCAGAGCCGCCTCGGCCAGCCCACAATTTGATGAATTTAATCAAGTTAATCAGCAGCTTGAAGTGATCACCCGAGGCCAGGTCGATGAACATGTGAGCCTGGTACGCGCCATGATTGCAGAGTTGATGAGAGAGATCTGGTGGGTCAGCGGTTTCGTGGCCGTGCTCAGCCTGCTGCTGGTGTTGTTGTTTACTTATCTGATTATCCACCCTGTGCGTCAGATTGAGTCGCGGATCTTGAGTCTGGGCGCGGGTGTGGAGCCGGACAAACGCCCCGTGGACGGGCCAGCAGAGTTGGTGGTATTGGGGGAGCGTATCAACTGGTTGCACGACAAGCTCAAGGAGCTGGAACAGCAGAAATACCAGTTCCTGCGCCATGTTTCCCATGAGCTCAAGACGCCGCTGGCGGTGCTGCGGGAGGGCTCGGACCTGCTTGGCGAGCAGCTGGTGGGGCCGCTTACGCCGGATCAGCAGGAGATCTGCCAGATGCTAGAGGAGAACAGTCGCCGATTGCAGACCCTGATCGAACGTCTGCTCGATTTCAACCGCCTCAGCCAGCAGGAGGTGTTTACCCTGACGCCGGTGGCGCTGGCGCCCTTGCTGTCAGAGTTGACAGCAGAGTACCGGCTGGCGCTGGAATCCAAACAAATCAGTGTACACTTGCCGACCGATCCCATCATGTTGCAGGCGGAGCCGTATCGCTTGCGATTGATCCTCGATAATCTGTTTTCCAATGCGGTCAGCTATGGCGCCAGGGGGGGCCAGATCTGGATCCGCGCCGGGCAGGATGCCAACGGCGGCTGGCTGGAGGTGGCCAACGAAGGGCCCGTCATTCCGGTAGCCGAACGGGAGCGGATCTTCGAGCCATTCGAGCAGGGCAGTATAGTGCGGCAAGGTTTGTTGAAAGGCTCCGGCATGGGGCTTTCCATCGCCCGCGAGTCGGCGATGAGCCTTGGCGGTGAATTGGTATTGATTGAAGACGAACAGGCTGATGTCTGTTTCCGGTTGACGTTGAAGTGAAGCAAAAGATGAAACAATGTGTTGTTCCGGTATTGATGATGGGCCTGCTCACAGGCTGTTCTTTGCTGCCAGCGCGTGACCCGGCGGCGTCGCCGGATCTCGCCCTCGCCAAGCGCATGGAGTTTGCCAACAAGGAGATGCAGGTACGCCTGCAATACTCGGACTGGCTGCTGGCCAGTCACGCTCAGCAGCGGGCGCAGGAGCGTCAGCGCCTCAAGGGTGCGACCGATATCGAGAGCCGGGTCAGTCTGGCCATGGTCAATACCCACCCCTCCGAGTCGGTGGCAAACCGTCGGGCCGGGCTGGACAAACTCAAGAGCCTATTGCCCGAGCTCGGGCTCGATGCCCAGGCTTTCCTGCGCAGCTGGATTGCGCTGGGTGAGGAGCTGCTGGTACGTGACAGCCGTCGTGACGACCAGAGTCAGGAGGTGCAGCGTCTGCGCCGCCAGATTGAACAGCTCTCCGCCATCGATGAACAGCTCAATCAACGCAAGCTCAACGGCAGTGGCGAGGCTCTGCCATGAGCCGGATCCTGCTGGTTGACGACGATGTCAGCCTGCTCAAGCTGATGAGCATGCGCCTGCGCAGCCAGGGCTATGAAGTGGATACCGCCGACAGCGCCGAAGGGGCGCTGGACAGACTGCGCCAGCAACGAGCCGATCTGGTGTTGAGCGACTTGCGCATGGCCGGCATGGACGGCCTGGCGCTGTTCGAGCGCATCCAGTCACAGTGGCTGGGGTTGCCTGTCATCATAATGACAGCCCACGGCACCATTCCCGATGCCATCCAGGCTACCCGCTCCGGGGTGTTCAGTTTTCTCACCAAACCCATCGACAAAGATGAGCTGTTTGCCACCATAGAGCATGCGTTGAGCCTGACACGCCCAAAGCAGCAACAGGAGTGGCAATCGCTGATCCTGACCCGCAATCCGCAGATGGAACAGTTGCTGATCCAGGCCAACAGCATAGCCGGCATGGAAGTGCCCGTGCTGATCATGGGGCCGTCCGGTTCAGGCAAAGGGGTGATGACTCAAGCCCTGCATCAGGCCAGCAGTCGCCGTGACAAGCCGCTGCACGTCATCAACTGCGCCGCCTTGCCATGGCCTGCGCTGGATCTGCAGCTGTTTGGCGAAGACGGTCAGTCCGGCCTGTTCGAACAAGCCAAAGGCGCGACCCTGTTTCTCGACGAGATAGGGGACCTGTCGGAATCGCTACAGGCCAAGCTGTTGCAGGTGTTGCAGGAGTACGGTCAGGGTACGCCCGAGGTGCGGGTCATCAGCTCCAGCCATCAGGATCTGGTGACGGCGATGGAAGAGGGGCGTTTTCGGGAAGATCTTTTCTACCGCCTCAATGTGGCCAACATCACCTTGCCACCTCTCAGCGCCCGCAGTGAAGATATTCCGCTGCTGGCCAGACAGGCGCTGGACGAATATCGCAGTCGTCACAGTGACTGTGCGGCCCTGGGTTTTTCACCCGAGTCGCTGGCCATGCTGGCGGCCGCAGCCTGGCCCGGTAACGTGCGTCAGCTCTACAGCGTGGTGGAACAGCTGGCGAGCCTCTGTTGCAGTCCTGTGATTGGGGTGTCCATGGTGGAGTCGGCCCTGAGTGGCAGCGGTGGTGGCATCCCCTCGTTCAACGAGGCGCGGGCCGAGTTCGAGAAGGAGTATCTCATCCGTCTGCTGCGTACCACTGAGGGCAACGTGACCCTGGCGGCCAACATGGCGGGCAGAAACCGTACCGATTTCTACAAGTTATTGAATCGGCACGGCATAGAGGCGGCAAACTTCAAGTCGAAGGGATAAGCCGGGCAGTATAGGCTTGCGTCCCGGCGAAGGATTATCCGCTGGTGAGTGCCATTCAGGCGGGATCGACTACGACGGTAGAGGTTTGGGTTTTCTGGGAGAGCCAGAGCCCGCTCGCCTTCATCAGGTAACCGAACAGTGCGCCTATCACCAGGGACGGCAGTATCAGGCGCCACTCCCCCGCGGCACCGAAGGTGGCGCAGCAACCGGCGAAGGTGCCGGGAATGTAGCCCAGCCACTGCTGCTTTGCCTGCACACACATCAGGGTCGCAACCACGCCCGTCATCATATAGCCCGCCATGCCCGCTCCCCACCAGGCATCCCCGTGGATCAGCAGCAATGCCCACAGCATGCCGCTCCCATTGCACAGCATGGTTTGCAACAGCGCCTTGTAGCCACCGTTGGAGGCGAAGTAGCTGGTGCAGCCGAGAAAGCCGACCCAGGAGATGAGGCCGAGTGTGACGGCAACCCAGCCCCAGACGGCAGAGAGGATCCCGGTCGTGATGGCGATGGCGATCAATGGGCTCATGGCGTGACTCTTCAGTAGTGGAATTCGTAAAGAAAGGGAGCCTACCCCGCGCAGGGGGGGCGGCAAGCAGGGGCGAGATTGTGTGTGATCTTCATCACTCATTTCAACTCAGGAATACGCTTGCGCTCGCGAAAAAAATTCATTGGAGGCGTGCTCGACCCTGCACCATAGTTATGGGCCCTGTCCTGCTCATGGAGTGAGTCTGATGGCGCCAAATGTGATCGTTCCTCTGCTGGTATTCGTAGCATTGTTCTTGGTCGGAACCATGGCCAAGGCTCTGCCCCTTTACCAGCTCATGTAAATTTTCGTGAAATAAAACTCGGCCGGGGCAGGTCTTATGGTTGTTACCCTCATAGCCCCGGGAGTTTTTCCATGTTGATCAAGCGTCGCTCTTCTCATCATCCCACCGAACAGGATGTTACCCCGGAAGCCGTCTATCAGGATCGCCGCCTTATCCTGAAAGGGTTGGGCCTGGGGGCCGCCACCCTGGCGTTTCCCGCTCAGGCTGGCGTGCTTGACCTCTTCTCCGCCGACAAATCGGCACCTGCCGCATCGACCAGACCGCTCAACATTCGCGCCGCCGCCAGACCTGAAGGCGTGATCCTCACCCCGGAGGAGAAGGCCACCACCCACAACAACTTCTATGAGCTGGGTACCGACAAGGGGGACCCTGCCCGCAATGCTCACTACCTCAAGCCCGAGCCTTGGCAATTGCGGGTAGAGGGGGAGGTGGCCAAGCCCTTCACCCTGGATGTGTGGGACCTCCTCAACAAGACAGAGCTGGAGGAACGCATCTACCGGCTGCGCTGCGTAGAGGCCTGGTCCATGGTGCTGCCTTGGAGCGGTATCAGTCTGGCGGAGCTCATTCGCCGTGCCGAGCCCACCAGTCGCGCCAAGTTCGTGGCCTTCGAGACCCTCTATGACCCTGAGCAGTTGCCGGGGCAGGCATCCCGTTCTCTTGGAGGGGGCATAGATTATCCCTATGTGGAGGGGCTGCGCATCGACGAGGCGATGAACCCGCTCTCCTTCCTGGCGATGGGCCTCTATGGCAAGACGCTGCCCGCCCAGAACGGGGCACCGATCCGGCTGGTGGTGCCCTGGAAGTACGGCTTCAAGAGCATCAAGAGCATAGTTTCCATCCGGCTGGTGGAAGAGATGCCACCGACCACCTGGAATCTGCTGGCATCGAACGAATATGGCTTCTACGCCAACGTCAACCCGGAGGTGGATCACCCGCGCTGGAGTCAGGCCAGCGAGCGCTTCATCGGGGAGGGTGGCATCTTCGGTGCCAAGCGTCAGCCTACCCTGATGTTCAACGGTTATGCCGACGAGGTGGCCTCGCTCTATCAGGGAATGGATCTGAGACAATGGTACTGAGACTGACAACCGCTCATACCAAGGGCCGCCCCCATGTGGTGGTCTTCACTTATCAAGCCATGGATCCAAGAAAATGGTACTGAGACTGACAGCGGTTCACATCAAGGGCCTGCGAGTGCTGGTGCATCTGGGTTCCCTCGGCTTTCTGCTATGGCTGGGGTATGCCTTGCCAGCCGGGTTGCTGGGGGGAGACCCGGTACAGGGGCTGACCCACTATCTCGGCAAGGGGGCGCTCAATCTCTTGCTCATCACCCTGCTGGTGTCACCGCTCGCCAAGCGCTGGCGGCAGGGGCAGCTCATCAAGCTGCGCCGCCCTCTCGGGCTCTGGTGCGCGGCTTGGGCCGGGTTGCACTTTATGGTGTGGCTGGGGCTGGATCTGCAATTCGACTGGGGGCTTATTGGCGGTGAGCTGGTGAAGCGCAGCTACATACTGGTGGGGGCAGTGGCGCTCTTGTTGCTGGCGGCGCTCAGTCTGACCTCTATCCCCGCCCTGCTGCGGGTCATGGGGCCGGCCTGGCAGAAGTTGCACAACTGGATCTATGCCGTTGCCCTGCTGGTGCCGGTGCACTACTGGTGGTCGGTGAAGAGTGGCTGGCAGGAGCCGCTCATCTACCTGCTGCTGGCCTGTGCTCTGCTATGGCCACGGCGGGAGAAGTTGCTGCGCCCCTGGCGTCAACGCCAGAAGCTGAAAGAGGCGTGAGTTGCCGCTCAGGCATCACAGCGCAGAACTCGCATAGCAAAAGAGGCCTAATCGGCCTCTTTTTTGGTGATGTCGCCCGTGTAGGCATCGACCAGCAACTGCACTCGCTGTTCGTCGGCATCCAGGGTTTCTACCTCGAATTTATCCCCTTCCAGCTCCACTTCCCGAATGTCGTGGTACCCTTGGGCCAACAACAACTTGACCAGCGCCGGCATGTCGAGACGCACCTGGGCCGCCCAGCCAAGGGTGGAGAAAAGGCAAAGGATCAGCAGGAAACTGCGTGGGATCATATTCATTCCGGATTCATGGCTGGCAGACTATAAACGGCATTATGTTAGGTTTTTGGAGATGAATCACCCATGAATAGAGCCCTGTCTCTGCTTGGGTTGCTGCTGCCCGTGATGGCGCAGGCGACCACGCCGAACGAGGCCTTGCTGCAACAAGCTGTCAGCGAGGGTCGGGTCAGGCCCTTTCATGAGGTGATGGAGGTGGCCTCCCTCCTGCCGGTGCGCGTGCTGCGCGTCGACCTGGGGGAAGAGGATGGCATCTGGCTGTATGAGCTCAAGCTCATCGACAGCGAGAACAGCGTGATCAAGGTCGGCTATCGCGCCGACAATCTGGAGATGGTGTGGCTCAAGGGCCACCATCTCGAGCGGCTGTTCGAACCACGCCCGCCGCAAGAGGAAGATTGACCTTTGGGTGGGTGCCAGGTTGGGCTCCAAACTGACAATCCGGCACCACTGTTCAACCTTCCCATCTCCGTTGACGCAAGAGTAACCCTGCTTTGGATACCCATTTATGCGAATTCTGATAGTTGAAGATGAGAAGACCCTGGCGGGCCAGCTGGCCGAACAGCTGCGTCTGTCCGGTTTCGTGACCGACCTCTGCCACGATGGCAACGAGGCCGGCTTTCTCGGCGAGACCGAGCCTTATGATGCCATCATCCTGGATCTCGGCCTGCCGGGTCGCGATGGCCTGAGCGTGCTGAAAGAGTGGCGCAGCAAGGGGATCGATACTCCTGTGCTGGTACTGACAGCCCGCGGCCAGCTGCACGAGAAGATTGAGGGGCTCAATGCCGGTGCCGACGACTACCTCACCAAGCCGTTCCAGGTGGCGGAGCTGGTGGCGCGGGTGCAGGCGCTGGTGCGACGGGCGGCGGGCAATGCCAGTTCGATCCTGGAGATAGGCGGAGTGCGGCTCGACATGGCGGCCTCCCAGGTGTGGTACGAAGGCACCCCCATCAAGCTCACCGCCCACGAATTTCGGGTGCTTGGCTACCTGATGCAGCACAGGGGCAAGGTGGTGTCGCGCAGCGAGCTGATCGACCACATCTATGCCCAGGATTTTGACCGCGACTCCAATACCGTCGAAGTCTTCATCGGCCGGATCCGCAAGAAGACCCATGCCGATCTCATTGAGACTGTGCGTGGCCTTGGATACCGGATCAACGAATGAGTCGGGCCTTGATGCAACCCCTGCCAAGGTGCGGTGAATGAGGCTGGTCAGGACCCTGCGGGGGCGACTGGTAGTCATAGCGTTGGTCTGGTGTGGTCTCTTCCTGTTTGCCACAGGTTTCAGCCTGCAGACCATGATGCGCAACTATTGGCAAGAGGCGGAAGCCGACGGCCTGCGCCTGCAGCTCTACGATCTGCTCTCCCGCCTCGAGATCCAGCCAGACGGCCTGCCCATCGTCACCGAACCCATGGCCGACCCCCGCTTTCGGCAACCCTATTCCGGCTACTACTGGCAGCTGGAGCTGGGGGATGAGGTGGTCAGCCGCTCGCGATCCCTGTGGGATGTGCACCTCAAGGTGCAGGGTCTGAAGTCGGCGTTCGGCGATCCGGATCTGTTTGTCGGCAGGGGACCCAACAAGGAGCCCCTGCTCATCATGACGCGTACCGTGCTGCTGCCCGGGTCGGATCGGACGTTTACTCTGGTGATGGCCAAGGACAGCAGCGCCTTGACCCAGACCCTCAAGAAGACCCGCATCAGCCTGTTCCTGGGCCTCGGCTTCGCCGCCACGGGTCTGGTGCTGGGCTTCATGTTCCAGATCGTCTATGGTCTGCGTCCGCTGCATCTGCTGCGCCGTGAACTGGGACGGGTACATCAGGGGCATCAGGAGGGATTCCGGCTGCGTTATCCGCTGGAGATACAGCCGCTGGTGGAAGACATCAACCGCCTTCTGCACCACTACAGCGAGCTGCTGCAGCGAGCCCGCTCCCACACCGGCAATCTGGCTCACGCCCTCAAGACACCGCTCAGCATAATGCGTAATCAGGTGGCCCAGTTATCGCCGGAGGATCAAACCGCCATCGGCGAGCAGCTTGACCAGATCCAGCGCCACATCGACTATCACCTCGGCAAGGCGCGGGTGACCGGCGCCGCCAAGATCCTCGGGGTGTCGACTCCGGTGCGGGCACGGGTGGAGTACATCTGTCGCGCCTTCTCCCGTCTCTATCCGGGCAAGGAGGTGGATCTGCAGGTACCGGCCAATCTGGCGGTCGGGGTGGAGGAGCAGGACTTCGACGAGATGGTGGGCAACTTGCTGGAGAACGCCTACAAGTGGTCGGCCGGTCAGCTGCGTATTTCCAGTGCGGAGCTGGGGGGCTGGATCACCCTGCGCATCGAGGATGACGGCCCCGGCATGAGCGAGGATCAGATCGCCAAGGCTGTGTTGCGCGGGGTACGGCTCGACGAGAAGGTGCCGGGCTCCGGGCTCGGCCTCAACATAGTCTCCGATCTGGCCGAGGCCTATCGAGGCAACCTCATCATGGGTCGGGCTGAGTTGGGTGGTCTGGCTGCGTCTCTGTCACTGCCCAAGGTAGCCAGGGTAGAGAGCTAGATATTATCAGCCCCGTTATGGGGGCGGATGGAATTGTGGTGGTCTGGCCGCGCCCCTTCACTGCCCAAGGTGGCAAGGGGGGAGGGTCAGGCATAAGATAAGACACTTGTTCAAGCCTGAGGAAGGGTAGCAATGACAGACGATCCATGGGCACTATGTCACCTTGATGACTCGTTCGATTCCTCCGTGTTGGGGATCAAGGGGGCACAGCTTCAGTGGTTTGAAGACAGAGATAGCCTGATCGCATTCCTGCTGGAAGATTTCATCGATCTGCTGGCCGATGCCGGCGAGCTGGACGAAGACGAAGTTGCCAGCGCCCGCGAGCGCTTCACTCTGCTGGTGGAGCAGATCAGCGACGATCGTGCCTTGGTGGATGCGCTCAACGATCTCGCCTCCGGCCTGCGCCGTATTGCCTGGCTGGGGCCGCTCTCCGAGCTGGCCGAAGTCAGCGATGACTTCGCCGCCGGCCTGCGCCGCTATTTCTGGACCCAATACGACGGCGACGAAGATGACCCGGATGCCTGGGTGCCGGAAGAGCTCTGGCCCCAGCTGGTGGAGTGCGCGGAAGAGTATATGCAGGAAGGCGACTTCTGAGTCATCTTGTCCAAGCTCTGGCGGCAGAGCGGGTGACGTGCGCGAAGAGTGCATGCAGGAAAGCGACTTCTGAGTCACCACTGCCATAGCACATTGAGAGCAATAAAAAACGGCGCCTGATGGCGCCGTTTTTGTTGGTCGAGTGTGGACTCAGCCGTTGGCCGGGACCGCGTGAGCAGTGTTGGCCAGTGCCGGGCCCCTGTATTTCTCGATCTGCAGCTGGGCCATGTGGCCGCAGTTGCCCTGCGCCAGGCTGGAGGTGCCCTCGTCGAAGGTCAGGCAGTTGACGTTGCCGTTCTTGCAAATGGCCCCCGCCTCACCCGGTTTGGCCGGGTCGAACCAGGCCCCTTCACAGATGCGCACCACGCCCGGACGTATGTCTTTCGACACCAGGGCGCCCACCAGGATCTGGCCGCGATCGTTGAAGGCACGCACCAGATCCCCATCCTGAATACCACGGGCCTTGGCATCATCCGGGTGGATCAGGATGGCCTCCCGATCGGCGATGGCGAACTTGTCTCGCAGCGGCGTGTTGTCCAGCTGGGAGTGCAGGCGCTGGGTCGGGTGCGAGGTGTTGAGCGACAGCGGATAACGGCTGGCCGTTTCGCTCTTCACCCACTCCTTGGGCTCATACCACTTGGGATGGCCGGCGCAGTCGGCATACCCCATGCCGGCGATGGTGTTGGAGAAGATCTCGATCTTGCCGGACGGGGTGCCAAGCGGGTTGAGCAAGGGATTCTCGCGAAAATCGGCGTGACGGATCCACTGGCGGTTCGCCTCCGGAATGGGGAAGCGGATGTAGTTGTTGGATTCCCAGAACATGTTGAATGGCGGCAGCGCCACCCGCGCGCCACGGGCCTGGGCGGCCATGCCGTCATACATCTGCTTGAGCCACAGCATCTCGTCCTTGCCTTCGGTGTAGGCTTCCAGCAGGCCCAGCTTGGCGGCAATGACGCTGAAGATGTCGAAGTCGTTGCGTGACTCGTGCTGGGGCGGTACGCACTGGTGCATGGGGAACACGTAGCGTTGGGAGTAATCGCCCCCCATCTCCAGATCGTTGCGCTCATAGCTGGTGGTGGCCGGCAGCACTATGTCTGCGTGCTTGGCGGTGGCGGTCCAGTAGGGTTCGTGGACTATCACGGTCTGCGGCTTGCGCCACGCCTTGAGCAGGTTGTTGGTGTCCTGATGGTGGTGGAAGGGGTTGCCACCCGCCACATAGACCAGCTTGATGTCCGGATAAGTCACCTGACGACCGTTGAAGTCGATGGTCTTGCCCGGGTTGGCGAGACAGTCGGCGATGCGGGCCACCGGGATCGGGGCTGGACTGTTCTTGGGCGCGTTGCCGGCCGAGATACCCGCCAGTATGCCCCCCTTGGCGGTGGGGCTGCCACCGGAGGAGTAGTGGTAGCTGAAGCCGTAGCCGCCACCGGGCAGGCCGATCTGGCCCAGCATGGCGGCCAGGGTCACCAGCATCCAGTTGGGCTGCTCGCCGTGATGCTGACGCTGCATGCCCCAGCCGGCCATGATCATGGTGCGTTTGGACGCCATGTCGAGGGCCAGCTGACGGGTCACGGTGGCATCGACGCCGCAGACAGTGCTCGCCCACTCGGCGCTCTTCGGCTGGCCATCCTCCTTGCCCAGCAGGTAGGAGAGGAACTTGTCGAAACCGCTGGTGTAGCGATCGAGGAAGGCCTGATCGTGCTTCTGTTCGGAATAGAGGGTGTGGGCCACCCCCAGCATCATGGCCACGTCGGTATAGGCGTTCGGTGCAATCCACTCGGCCCCGGCCAGCTTGGCGGTCTCGTTGTAGACCGGATCGATGCTGATGATGCGGGTGCCCTTCTCCTTCAGTGCCTGGAAGCCGGCCTGACCCTCGTGGTCCGGCATGTTCCAGCTGTTCTTCAGGGTCACCTGGGCGTTGACGCCCCACAGCACCACCAGTTCGGCGTGCTCGATCACGTTCGGCCAGGCGGTCTGCTGCTCATACACCTCGATGGAGCCCATGACGTGGGACATGATCACCTGGGCGGCGCCGGCGGAGTAGTCACCGGCATAACCGGTGAAGCCACCGGCCAGGTTCATCAGGCGGTGCAGCAGGGTCCGGCTGTTGTGGAACATGCCGACGCTCTTCCAGCCGTAGGAACCGGCGTGGATCGCCTGCGGGCCGAAGTCGCTCTGTACCCGGCCTATCTCGCCGGCCACCAGTTCGATGGCCTTGTCCCAGCTCACCCGCACCCATTCGTCGGCGCCGCGCAGCTCGGGTCTGGCGCCAGGGCCGTGCTCCAGCCAGCTCTTGCGCACCATGGGGTACTTGATGCGGTTCTTGGCATGGACCTGGTAGGGCGCCATGTCGATGAGGTCGTTTGGCGCCGGATCATCGGCTACCGGCTGGACGCGCACCATGCGGCCATCTTCGACTATGGCTTCGAAGGCCCCCCAGTGGGCGCCGGTCAGTATGCCCTTTTGGGCCGGGACCAGGGTCGGGAACTGCTCCAGCGCCGTGCTGATGGCCCGAGCCAGGGCACTCTTCGGGAAGATGCCGGCGAGCAGCGGCAGGGCCGCGCAGGCGCCGAGCCCCTTGAGCAGGTTGCGGCGGGACAGATTGGTGTTCTTATCGGTAAAAAAAGTCATGACGATTTCCTCTGTGCCAGCCTTAGTGCGCCGCGCTCATGTCACTGGCATGTTTCTGGACGTATTGGGTCAACATGCGAGCCTGTTCCGGGGTCAGGGAGGTACGGGATTCCATCCCCTTGATGACGCCGATCCACTGGTTGGCATTGAAGTGATCCAGCGCCGTGAGGCCGTGGCAGCCGGTGCAGTTGTTGGACATCAGGGTGGAGGCGTATTGCCACAGCTTGCCCTGATCGCCAATGAGCTGGGTCTGATCCACCCAAGCGGTCAGTTTGACCTGATGCCAGGTGAGGTTGGTGGCGCTGTCGGTTTCGCTCTGGCCGGTGACCAGGGATTTTTTGGCGGCATCGCCGACCAGCACGCTCAGGATCCGCTTGCCGGGAGCGGCGTAGAAGACTTCGCTCACGCCCTCCTGTTGCCAGCCTTCGATCTGCACCTGGGCACGGCCATTTTCGTTGGCCAGTACTTCCACCTTGGTGGAGGGCATCAGGGTGCCTTCATCTGTCTTGGCGGCGGCATCGAGGAACAGCGGCGCCGTGGCGATGGCGTAACGGGTGGTGACGTTGACCGGGGTCTGGGCGGCAGCCTGGGCCAGCTCGCTCGCGCCGGCGGCAGCCAGCTCGCTCATGTCAGGCATGATGTGGGCGACACCGCGGTGGCAGTCGATGCAGGTCTGGCCTTCCTTGATGGCGACCGGGTGCTCGGCCCGGGCATTGGGGCGCTGGGCCAGAATGTCCATGGCGGCGTAGCTGTGGCAGCTGCGGCAGGTGGCGGAGTCGTTGGCCTTGAGCTGGTCCCACACGGTCTGGGCCATGCGCAGCTTGTGTGATTCGTATTTCTCTGGGGTATCGAGGGTGCCGATCGCCTCGTGATAGATATCCTTCACGGCGCGGATCTTGGTCCACAGATAGGCGCTGGGTTCATTGGGGATGTGACAGTCTGCACACTCGGCCCGGATGCCCTTCACGTTCTGGAAGTGGACGCTGCCCTGATACTCGGCCAGCGGGGTCTGCATGGAGTGGCAGGAGACGCAAAACTCGGTAGAACTGGTTTTATGCATCACTGTCATTGTGACACCCAATGCCGCGACGCCCAGCAGGGCTCCGAGCAGCAGGAGCCAGAACCAGGTCTTTCTCAATAATTTTCCAAGCATGGCGGCATTTTCCTACGATCAAATATTACCAATATAGTAGTAGCTAGAGAGAGGTAGGGGATTGACCTCTATCATGATTTTTATTTTGTAATGTTATTTTAAATTCATTAATTATTTTGTATTTTATCATTTAATTGAATTTAATTTAATATCCATGCTTTTCCTATCCCATTCGAACTCGTTCGGGTCAGGTTTCATTACATGGCCTGCATGAGCATCCTGAAGGGTAGTCGCCCGCTTTATCCCTAGTCGCACCTCTGACCGACAGCGTGCTCGTGATCACCGACCCCGCGGATGGCCAGGCTTGGGCTTTGCAAAAGGCTCGGTATATACTGTTCGCATATACAGTATCCAGGTGTGTTTACCATGCGACTCTTTATCGCCGAGAAGCCCAGTCTTGGCCGAGCCATTGCCGATGTGTTGCCCAAGCCCCACAAGAAGGGGGACGGTTTCATCGAGACAGCCCAGGGGGATGTGGTGACATGGTGCATCGGCCACCTGCTGGAGCAGGCTGAGCCGGATGCCTACGACGCCGCCTTCAAGCAGTGGCGCATGGAGCAACTGCCCATCATCCCCGCCCAGTGGCAGCTGGTGGCCAAGCCCAAGACCAAGACCCAGCTCACCGTCATCAAGCGGCTGATCAAGCTGGCCGACTGCGTGGTGAATGCCGGTGACCCGGACAGGGAAGGGCAACTGCTGGTGGACGAGGTGATCGACTTTCTCGGCTACCCCAAGACCAGACCGGTGCAGCGCTGCCTTATCAGCGATCTCAACCCGCCGGCGGTGCGCCGCGCCCTCGACAAGCTCAGAGACAACAAGGAGTTCGTGCCGCTGGCGGTATCGGCACTGGCCCGCAGCCGTGCCGACTGGCTCTATGGCATCAACATGACCCGTGCTTACACCCTGCTCGGTCGCAAGGGCGGTTGCAGCGAACTGCTGTCGGTCGGCCGGGTACAGACCCCGCTGCTGGGGCTGGTGGTGCGGCGGGATCTGGAGATAGAGGCCTTCGTACCCAAGCCCTTCTATGAGGTGCTGGCCCATCTGGTGACCGACGGCAACGAGCGCTTCAGCGCCAAGTGGCTGCCCTCCGAGGCCTGCCTGCCCTGGCAGGATGAGGAGGGGCGGGTGCTCAACCGGGCGCTGGCGGAGAAAGTGGTCAGTCGCATCAATGGCCAACCAGCATCGGTGGAAGAGGTAGAGGAGCAGGCCCGCAAGCAGGCGGCACCGCTGCCCTACAACCTCTCCAGTTTGCAGATCGATGCTGCCAAGCGCTTTGGCATGGATGCCAAGCGAGTGCTGGATGTGTGTCAGGGGCTCTACGAGCGCCACAAGCTCATCACTTATCCCAGATCCGACAGCCGTCACCTGCCCAGCGATCACTTCAATCGGGCGGCCCAGGTACGGGAGGCCATCGCTGCCACTGCGCCGGCACTCGCCAGGGCGGTGAGCGAGGCGGACGGCAAGATCCGCAGCAAGGCGTGGAATGACAGCAAGGTGGATGCCCACCACGCCATCATCCCCACCGAGAAGCGTGGCAACGAGGGCAGCCTCAGCGGCGATGAGGCCAAAATCTACGGTCTGGTGGCGCGCCAGTACCTGCTGCAGTTCTACCCGCCGTTCGAGTACAACGACAGCAAGGTGCTGCTGCGTATCGCGGGTGGCCTGTTCCAGGCCAAGGCGCGGCGGATCCTCAAGGCGGGCTGGAAGGCGCTGCTGGGGGTCGAAGAAGATGACGACGAAGAGAAAGCCGGTACCCTGCCCGCCCTGAAAGAGGGAGAGCAACTGCTGTGCGAGCGCGGTGAGCTGCTGGAGAAGATGACCCAGGCGCCCAAGTCGTTCACCGACGCCACCCTGCTGGCCGCCATGACCGGCATAGCCCGCTACGTGCAGGATCCCGAGATCCGCAAGACGTTGCGCGAAACGGACGGCCTCGGTACCGAGGCGACCCGGGCCGGCATCATAGACCTGCTGTTCAGGCGTCGTTTTCTGGTGCGCCAGGGCAAGAGCATCAAGGGCACGCCCACTGGACGGGCACTGATCCTGGCGCTGCCCGCCACCGCCACCACGCCGGACATGACGGCTCTGTGGGAGCAGAGCCTGGGCCAGATTGCCGAGCGGCACGCCAGCTATCAGCAATTTATGGGGCCACTGACAGATCAGTTGAATGCCTTGATTGAGGGAGCCCGGCAGGATTCCGGCGCCAGCTTCAGCGCGCTGCCCAAGACTGCGTCGGGGGCCGGCAAGCCCCGTTTTACCCGTCGCAAGAGCAGCACAGGCACTCCTCGCAAGAGTACCGGCAAGCGCCCGGCCAAGAGCAAGGCGACCTGAGTCGCCGCGCCGCAATACCTGGCTGGATAAGCCAGATAGAAAAAGGCGCCTGTTGGCGTAATGCCAGTCAGTTAAGCCTGACTGGCATTGTTTTTATTGGCTTTTTTTACACTGTATTTCTGTGGCCTTGGCTT